>VGZY01000075.1 GCA_016872355.1 SAR202 cluster bacterium
GAGCACCTGAACAAGGCCATGGCCAAAGCGGCCTGATCCACAGACGCTCTCCTGGTGAGATATCTTGCTGCCAATGGGCAGCGCCGGCGCTGCCCATTGGCAGCAAGGCGGAGCACTGTCCAAAAAATCCGACGACAAAACGCTGAAAGAGCCAGAATCTCTATTGACTTCCAAGACAGTTGCTGAAGGCTTCACAATTGAAGAAGTGCTTACGGAGGGCGCGCTGGCGGAGTTCAAACACGTGCTGATCAGCGGCTACGAAATGCCGCCGCAGATGGCCGACGGGTGGGTGCAGGCCGCCCACGCCTTCGGCATCGGCCGCACCCCCTGGAAAATGTACCTTGGCCGGCTGGACGGCGAGCCGGTCGCGACGAACATGGTCCTTAACGGCGGCGGCGTGGCCGGAGTCTACGGCGTCGCCGTGACGCCGGGCGCGCGCGGGAAGGGGATAGGCGGCGCCATCACGCTCGCCCCGCTTCTGGAGTCCCGAGCGGCCGGCTACCGTTACGCCGTGCTCTTCTCCAGCGATATGGGCATCCGCGCCTATGAGCGCATCGGCTTCCACGACTGCGGCGTCCGCATCAACCGCTACCTCTGGCGGAACACGTGAGGGCCGAACCCGAATGATCTCCATACTCCACGCTGTCATCCTCGGCATCATCGAGGGCGTGACCGAGTTCCTCCCCATATCCTCCACGGGCCATCTTATCGTCGCCTCAGAGCTGCTCGGGTTCCAGGACACCGACGGCACGTTCGAGATCGGCATCCAGCTCGGCGCGGTCATCGCCGTCATGTGGTTCTACCGCGTGAACCTCATCGAACATGCCCGCACGCTGCCCAGCAATGCATCTGTGCGGCGCTTCTGGGCAGGAATCGTCCTCGCGTTCATCCCGGCGGGGATTATCGGCTACCTCTTCTCAGACTTCTTCACCGACAACTTTCTCAACCCGCAGGTCGTCGCCGTCTCTCTCATCGTCGGTGGGGTTATCCTCTGGCTGGTGGAGATGTTCCCGCGCAAGGCGGTGACGCACGAACCGAACGACATCTCGATCCGCCAGGCCGTGACGGTCGGCCTTATCCAGCTATTCGCGTTCATCCCCGGCATGTCCCGCTCCGGCTCCACGATCGTCGGCGGCATGCTCGCCGGGCTGGACCGCAAGACCGCCACTGCCTTCTCCTTCTACCTCGCCATGCCAACGCTAGGCGGCGCCACAGTCTACGCGCTCCTCAAGGACATCGACAACGTCCTCAACTCAGCGCTCGCGGAGATCCTCGTCGGCATCGCCGTCTCCTTCATCGTCGCCCTCATCGCCATCAAGTGGCTCCTCCGCTACGTCTCCCGCAACAGCTTCAAGCTCATGGCCGCGTACAGGGTGATCGCCGGCCTGGCCATCCTGGCAATCTTCGCAAAATTATGAATGATGAATTAGGAATGATGAAGTGAACAGCCTGGCCTCTGGATCGGACATTCATACTTCATAATTCATCCTTCATAATTCTCCCTGACACTCCGCCCCATCGCGCGTTCTTCATCGCGGGATGGGGGACACGAGTGGGGTGCAGGGCGGGCGGGACCGCGGCTGGCTCCGGTGCCAGGCTCAGACGCGGCCCCCCTCGCCCTCGCGATTTTCTCTCGTCTTCGTTTGGCTGACCGCTCACTGCCCACTGCTCACTGCCATTTTTCACGGAGGTCCACATGCGTCCTAAATTCGTATCCGCCGCCGTCGCCGGCATCGGCGTCCTCGCCGTCAGCGCCGCCGCCCTCTACCTGGCCTCCTCCGGCGTCCAGGCCCAGAGGGCCGGCACGCCCGACCAGAAGCTCTCCACTAAAGGCTTCCAGGTAGAAATCACAGCAGAAGGCGGCAAGGAAGTCGATACCGCCTGGGAGAGCATCTCCGGCGGCGGCGAGGTCCTGGCCCGCGAATCCACCAACTCGCCCGGCCACAAGTACGTCGATACTCTCACCCTGCGCGGCCCCGTCACCGCCAGCCGCAAGAGCGCCGTCAACGCGCCGCAGGACGAGATACTCACGGCCGGCAGATTCAAGGTAGAGATTGACGGCGCGCCCATAACAAGCTCCAACATCTAGTCCGTCCACGTCGAAGACCTCACCATAGACGAGCGCGAAATGACCACAGGGGCAGATTGGGACTACCGACTTTACGCCCCCGGGCAGCCCCACTACGGCAACATCACACTTCGCGCCCGGGTGGGCAAGGACAGCAAAGAGCTCTACCAGTGGTGGCTGGACACGTCGCGCGGGCAGGGCATCCGCAAGAGCATCAGCGTAATACTCCTGAAGCGCGACGGCACCGAGGCCCGCCGGTACAACTTCCACGAGTGCTTCCCGACCCGCTACACGCCCTTCGAGTACGACGGCGTCAGCGGCTACGCGCTGGAGACCGCGGACCTGGACTGCGACGGCCTGGACGTGCGCGTGGACGGCAATCGCAAGGCCCTGCTGCAGTGGATCACCGAGGTGGCGCGCGGCAAAGACATCCGCAAGACCATCACCGTCACCGAGATCACCCGCGACGGCTCAACCGCCGGCCGCACCTACAACTACGTGGACGCCTTCCCCACGCGCTACACCTTCCCGCGCCTGGACGCCGGCTCAACCGCGCCCCTCTATGAGGAGATCGCCATAAAGCCGATAAGGGTGGAGATGAAGTAGGGGAGACAGTCAATCTACGAAGAAACGGACTCGGGCGCGCCCGAGTCCGTTTCTTTTCATTTCCCGATTTGCCTGCCTTGGCTCGCCGTCTTTATCGCCATAAGGACACTGACAAGCTTCTCTACGCCTTTCTCCACCTCGCACTCCCAGATGACTTCGACAAGCCAATGTTGCGATCTAAGTCTATCGTGATTGATGCGGTCCCGAGTTTGGTTCTTCTGTATCTTCGCCTGCCAGTATTCGGAGTTGGACGAGGGCATTCGAGAGCGCCGACAACCGTGCCAGTGCCACAAACATCCCTGAACGAAAACGACAGTGTTGTAACGCCGAAGGACTATATCTGGCTTGCCCGGCAGGTCGGCAGTATGGAGACGGTAGCGGAATTTTGCGGCGTGTAGGCCTCGTCGGACAACCATTTCGGGCGACGTTCCTTCAGATCGCACCCGGCTCATTACCCAACTTCGCCTGTTCTTAGTAATGTTGTCAGGCATCACCCTGGGTTTCCGCCTCTTCGTAGTGACCTGGTTCCGGCGGCCCTCCAGCATCTTTCAAACGGACTTCGGCTAGGTGCCTCAGACGTGTTGCCTGGACTAACAGAGTGTTTCGCAACCCCGGCTTTACCGATCTTTGGCTAATGACAGCGGCGAGCTTGGCTATCGTCTCCGCCCGACGAGCTATTCTGACATCGGCATGTTTTCGCCGTGTGTAAATTGGCTCGGGGACAATCCTGGCGCGCAGCGAAGGCGGCAGCGCCATGATCTGGGTCGGCGCAATTGGGACTTCGTTTAGAACCGCTTGAAAGATTGAGCCCGTAAGCACTTTCTTGAAGACCGTATACTCAGCCGAGTTGAGCGTTGCTTTCACCATCTTTGCATCCCGAGCCGCGCCTTCTAGCTCCCACAGTGGCCACATTTCAATGTCAGCTACTTCGAAGGGATCAAGCACATGCATAGCGACGGCGTCTGTCCGCTGGTTGGTCAAGTGCCGTCGGATGCGGACTCGAAGCTGTTCCGCCGTTTGGCCGACATATATTGGCTCTCCATCGTAGTCATAAAACGCGTAGGCGCCGAAGCGTGCATTGCTGACCACTCTCCCAGCGTCGTCTGGGATGTTTAGAACGCCCTCCAGTTCTTTAAGAATCGCACCGACTTCCTCAGGCGGGTTGGCCCGACGTCTGACGCGCTTGAGAGCTTTATCGTTGCTAACCATACTTCAGCAATGACTCCGTCTGAGAGTTGCCCGACCGCTGACCGAGAAGAGGCTTCAGGTAATGTTCGGCCAACCACGAAACAACGGGGACACAGACGGCATCTCCCAAGGCGAACTTGCCTTGGCTTTCGGAAACTCCTGGCAGGCTGAAATCCGGCGCTCCCTGCAGACGAGCATATTCCCTTGCTGTCATCCAGCGTACTCGGATCTGATCGTTCCCGGCCTCAACAACAGCTTGCTTACTGGACCCACCGCGCGCGGTACGCAGACAACCACTTAGTCGGTCGGCTCTGATTTCCCATACGGCGACTCCGTGGCGCGTCCTCCGGTATGCCGTGGCGTGAACTTCTGTCGTCGACTGTCTCATCAAAGCGAGGCGTTTAGAATTGATTTCACTCAATGATCGCAGGAAGCCATCTTGGCGCGACGTATCCCACCATATCTCGTGGTTCGGGTGGAACCTCTCAACTATCTCTGAAACAGACGTGATGGCTGACTTCGGAAGCGCCGGCAACGCCGTAGCGGCTAAGTCGAGTTCTGGATGCTTTCGAGCGAAGGAGAACACCCACTTCGGTCGTACTTCAGATGGGAGCCATTCGCTGGAGCGAACTCGCCCTCGCTCCGAGGCCACGATGAACAGGCGAGGGCGACTTTGAGGGACGAATTGCTTGGCGTCCAGCGTCAAGATATCGCAAACATATCCCAATTCGTTCAGCGACGCGATTGTGGATCGTATGTCGTCGCCCGACTTCGATGTTGCGAACCCGATAACGTTTTCCAGCAGAACGCCTGCCGGTTTACGCGGACCCATTTCGCGAATCACTCGGAGGAATTCCGATAGAACACCCGATTGCGAACCCTCCAATCCGGCTCTATTTCCGGCCAAGGAGAGATCGGTGCAAGGGAACGAGGCGGTCGCTAGTTCGACGTCCGGGATATCGGCGCCTCTCAAATGACGGATGTCGCCGCAGATAAATGGAGAAGGGCTGAAATTCGCCGCGTAGATGCGCTCTTTGGTTGGGTCGATGTCGTTGGCGAAAACCACCTTGAACCCGGTCTGCTCTAGGGCCATTCGGACCAAGCCTACGCCAGCAAAGAACTCAGCAACGCGGGGAGCCGTCGCTGCATCTCGTGACGGTGGCCATATTGTCAGGCGCATCTGGTCGCGAATGGCAGGCTTACTGATAGTAATCTCCGAATGCGCATGTGGACTTGAGCTTTGGTGGTCAATGGGTACGGGGGTAGTCCTGGGGGTTTGGATACCAGATAGGGAGTCTTTCGCTCCATGCGTCTCTCTCCTGGTGACTTCCGGCAAAGCGTAGAATACTGCCAAGCATGTTAGCCGATTGACCATCCAAAGTCACGCCATCACTAGTTTCACGGAATGGCACATATGTGCTGCAATTGTGACAGTATTTTGAGCCGGTGGCAGGCTCTCGAGGCACCCAGCGGCCCGCGCCCGAAATGTCCGCAAATGTCCGCGCCCTCAAAAGAATGCATTGGTTGGACATTCGTATCTGAAACCATGTCCGCTCCATATCTGCGCCATCCCGCGCCAGGCCCGGACACCCCGGACATCGCCGTCACTCCGCCCCCGGCTGTTCAAGTCACTACTCACTATTCCCAATTCACTATTCCCAGTTACACTGGACTCAGAGGGGAGGTGCGGGGTATAGGCAAGCAGCAGCAGAGGCAGGTGGGCGCGCAGCGGCCGTTCGCGGTGGGCATTTCCGGCTCGTACGGCGGGATGAACCTGGGCGACGAGGCGATCCTGGGCGCGATGGTGGCGGAGCTACGCGCGATGCTGCCGGTGGAGATCACCAAAAGCCGGAGGATACTCTCGCCCGCCACAAGGTGGAACGCGCGGTGCCGGTGCGGCAAATGTCCCGCGCGGAGGTGCTGCCGCAGATACAGCGCCTGGACCTCCTGGTCCTCGGCGGCGGCATCCTGTACGACACCGATGCCCCCACCTACCTCCGAGAGGTCAACATCGCCCACGAGCTGGGCGTGCCGGTCATGCTCTACGCCATCGGTGCAGGCCCCCTCAAGAACACGTCGGTGCAGCGACAGGTCCGCGAGGCCCTCGATAAGGTTGCCGTCATCTCCGTCCGCGAGCGAAACGCCGCCCAGGAGCTCGAGCGCGCGGGCGTCACCGCGAACATCACCGTCACAGCCGATCCCGCCCTCCTCCTGCAGCCGGAGGCCGCGCCGGACAACGCACTGGAGCTGGAGGGCATCCGCGCGCAGGCCGGCCACAGGCTCGTCGGCATATCCGTCCGCGAGCCCGGCGTCGCCGCGCCTGACCTGGGCGAGTACGCCTACCACGACATGCTCGCCAACGTCGCCGACCAGTTCGCTGAGGTGGTCGCGCGGGGAAAAAAGGTTGGAGTCCCGGTCTTCCCCAGCCTCAAGCTACAGGACCCCGTAGCCCAGTTTTCGGAGCGCTGCGGTCGCTTGAAGTGGGACCGCGGCATCGAGGTCTGCCTCGGCGGACCCGAGGACGCAGAGGACCGGTGGCACTATAACTTCGCCCTTAAAGAGGTCCGCGACTACAAGCTGGCGATCATGCGCGAGGTGCTTGAAGAGTACCAGCCCGAGGGGCTGGAGCTGGACTTCGTATTCACGCATGCCCAGTTCTTCAGGCGGGGGGGGGAAGAGGAGAAGCAGACCCCGACCATGACTGCGTTCGTTGCGGACGTGCGGCGCCTGGCCGACGAGGCGGGCAGGAAGCAGGGCAGGCGCATCCCGGTTATGGCCCGCACTTACCACTCGCGCGAGCTGAACCTCAATAGCGGCATGGACGTGGAGCGCTGGCTGAAGGACAAGAGCGTCGATTACATCGTGGGCCAGATCCCCGGCTCCTGCATGGAGACAGCGCCGGCGGATATCGAGTGGATGGCGGGATCGGCGCGCTCCGCCGGGGCGGCCGCGTACATCCGGCCTCCGAGGCGCGTTTACGATGACTGCACGGTCTTCCCGTCAGTGGAAATGCTGCGCGCGCTCGGCCAGACGCTGAACTACCACGGCTTCGCCGGCATGTACCTGGGATACCTGCCGTGGCCGTTCAGCCAGAAGGAGATGCAGCTCCTGCGCGACTCTGCATACCCGGAGATAATGGAGCGACAGCCGAAGCTGTACTTCCTGGCTCCCCGGGAGGGCGAGCCGGACGGCGAGACGACCACGCCGGCGCGCCAACTGCCGGCGAAGCTGCAGGAGGGCAAGACGGCCAAGGTGGACATCTTCGTTGCGGACGACCTTGAAGCCGCGAAACGCGACGGCGAAATGCGCGAGCCGCTGCTGACCATTCGTTTCGCCGACTACTGCGTGGATGACGAGGTGGCCATCCGCTTCAACGGCGTTGACCTGCCGGTCGAAAGCGCCGAGGTGACTCACTACAGGGGAACACGCATAGCCGCAGACCTGCCGGGGCCTGTCCAGGCGCCGAAGGGCATGACGGCGCACTGGTTCAGGTACCGGCTACCCATCGGGTTGCTCAAGCGCGGCAACAATGCGCTTGAGGTCACGGTGCTGAAGGCATCCCCAATGGCCACGTTCAAGCGGTCCATCAACGGGGTGGAGATTCTGACCCGGTACAAGGACTTCGAGCGCCCCCTCGGCTTCGGCGTGGAGCACACGAGTCCCGGCGAGGACTGACTCCGCCGACTCTATTGAAATTTGCCCCGCTCACTGGCAAAATGGTCAACAGAACGCCCTCTAACGGTCACGTGGGGAGGAAAGAATGTCGGAACGCGATCTCTCGTTGCACGCACATCTCCTGCGCCGCGCGGGCTTCGGCGCCCGCATCGATGAGCTGGAGAAGATCTCTAAAAAGCCGTATGAGCAAGTCGTGGTAGACCTGCTTAACCCGGAGTCCCAGCCCGATATCGAGTGGGATATCACCCAGCGCTATTACAGCACCGGCAACCATGGTTGGAACACATCCTGGTGGCACAGAATGCTGAACTCGGAGCGGCGGCTGCAAGAGAAGATGGTCATCTTCTGGCACTATATCTTCGCCACCGGCTTGTCAAAGGACGGCGCTTCTCCCTCTCACTACGACCAGATCGAGATGTTCCGAAAGTATGGTATGGGAGACCTGAGGACGCTGCTCATCAAGCTTTCCCAGGACCCGGCCATGATCTTCTGGCTGGACAACAATGAGAACCTGAAGGACGAGCTCAACGAGAACTATGGTCGAGAGCTTCTTGAGCTATTCTCCATGGGCGTCGGCAACTACACGGAAGGCGATGTGAAGGGCGCCGCCCAGGCCTTCACCGGCTGGACTTTCTCAACGCCGCTCCTGGAGATCGCCACGAAGGACCAGGGGTATAGCGCCGGGTTCGTATATGACGCCACCCAGCACAATGACGGCGAAAAGGCCTTCCTCGGCCACAACGGCAAGTTCAACGGCGAGGATATCGTAGACATCATCGTTAAGCAGCCCGCAACGGCCCGCTTCATAGCCCGCCAGATGTACGCGTTCTTCGTCGCGGACGAGCCCGCGGTTGCAGCGTGGAACGAGATACCCCCGCAGGACCCGAAGGCCATTGAGGCTTTGGAAGAGGCGTATTTCAAGTCTGACGGCAACATTACGGCGATGCTGAGAGTGCTGTTCAACTCGGACTTCTTCAAGGACGCCAAGTTCAAGCGCGTCAAGACTCCGCTGGAGCTGGTTATGGGCGTCTACAAGCTCACTGCTGAGCACCAGTTCCCCAGCCCGGGCTATCCCGACCGCCGGGCCGCCATCCACCAGATGGGCCAGGGCCTTCTGAACCCCCTCACCGTGGAAGGGTGGCCGCGGGGCATGGGCTGGATCGATGGCGGCACGCTCAACAACCGCGTCAACAGCGCAGTCGACATGATTGACGATGCGAACACGCCTGGCGTGAAGATGATCGTTTCCCGCCTGTCGAAGCTGGGTAAGGTCACACCGGAGCAGCTCGTGGACAAGTGCATCGAGTTCGTCGCCCCGGCACCGATCCGGTCGGAGACTCGCAAAGGCCTGCTGCAGTACGCCGAGTCAGGCGGCGTGCTCGACTTCACTGACCCGTCGAAGAAGAAGGAGAACGAGGCGCGCGTCCTGCGCACCGTCCAGCTCATCGTTGCGACCAGAGAGTACCAGTTCGTGTAACGGAGGACCCGATGACCCGCCCTTATGCAGTTCTGCGCGCCGGCTATCCTTATGTGAAGACCATTGGCGCGCGTTCCCGGACAATCATGCCCGCAGACGTGGCGATAGCGGACGACGGCACGATCTACGCCCTGTGCCAGGGAAGCCACTACGGCAAGGGCAAGTCCGGGCCTATCTACATCACTAACATCAACGATGAGAACCTGGGCAGCTTCGCCTGGCGAAACCTCGAGTTGCCGGTCAAGCACTGCGAGTACCTGTGGCCCTGCCAGATAGTCCTGGACAGCAGGGGCATACTCTACGCGTCCGACCAGGCCGTGAGCTTCCTGCAGATGTATACGCGCGACGGCCACTACCTCGGCCGAAAGGGCGGGGAGGAGGGCAGCGAGCCCGGCGAGTTCAACCGCCCATCGGGCCTCGCTGTGGATGCGGAGGACAATCTTTATGTGGTGGACTCCCTGAACCATCGCATACAGAAGTTCGACAAGGACGGCCGGTTTATCTCCATGTTCGGAGAGTTTGGCTCGGAGCCAGGCCAGTTCAACATGCCGTGGGGCATCCACGTCGACAGCGAGCACGACGAGATCTACGTGGCGGACTGGCGCAACGACCGCGTCCAGGTCTTCGACACTAACTGGGAGTTCCAGTTCCAGTTCGGAGAGTCCGGCAGCGGCAAGGGGCAGTTCCGCCGGCCAACCGGAGTTGCCGTGGACAAGGACGGCGACATCTACGTGTGCGATTGGGGCAACAAGCGGGTGCAACTCTTCGACAGGAAGGGCAAGTACCTGATGCAATTCCTGGGCGACGCCACCATCTCCAAGCTGCAGCTTGAGCAGATGCTCAACCGCCTCTCCGCCAAGCAGCGCCGCATCCGCGAGGAGGCAGACCTGGAGCAGGAGAAGTTCTTCGAGGGCATAAAGTCCGTCAGGGTAGGCAAAGACGGCCTCATGTACGTCCCCGACTTCGAACACTACCGCATACAGATATACAAAAAGGAGTCGTACCCCCTGACCGAGCAGCAGATCCTGCCGCCCCTCAAGGTGCCCACTCTGAATCCGAACTGAGGCAGGTGTTGGGTATTGGGTGTTAGGTGTTGGCTCGGACCTAAAACCTAACACCCAACACCCAACACCCAATACCGGCCCCCCCGGAGGTCCCCATGCGACCGTATGCAGTGCTTCGCGCCGGGTTCCCATACCTGAAGACGCTGGGCAACCGGATGCTCCTGCCAACGGACGTTGCCATAGCGGACGACGGCATGCTGTACGTCCTCTCCCAGGGTAGTCACTACAGCAAGGGCAAGCCGGGGCCGATTACGATCCCGGACCTCAACGTCGACCACCACGGCAGCTTCGGCTGGCGCTGCCTGGAGCTTCCGGTCAAGCACTGCGAATACCTCTGGCCATGCCAGATAGTCCTCGACAGCCGACGCGTGTTGTAGACTTCCGACCAGTCGGTCAGCTTCCTCCAGAAGTACACTCGCGAGGGCCACTACCTCTTTCCAACTTCGCCCGCGACTGTCAGATCGATAGCCATCGGACGTCCTTACGAGACACGTGAGATAGCGAGACTCAGGGAGCCTTGGGCGTCAGGGCAGAGACGGCCTCTTCTACGCCCGTGAAAATCGTGATGACCTGGTCAACGCGTGTCAGTTTGAAGGTCTTGTGTACTGACGGCCGGACCTGGGCCAGGCTGACGGAGCCGTTGCGAAGCTGGGCATGCTTGTATCCTGTCAGGACAACAGACAGTCCCATGCTGTCCATGAACCCAACGTTCTCCATGTCAATCACAACCCTCGTCGCACCGGCAGTCAGGAGGGCGTTTATCTGCTTGAGGAGCTGCGGGCTCGAATTCGCGTCCAGGTCACCGTCAAGGGTCACTAGTGTGACGCCGCCTTCTGTCCGAGTCTCGATCTTCACCTGTCCTCCGTAGGGTGCATGCCGGGTCTGCAGGCCCGGCGGACTATCTGGCCGTATGTTCCGGCAAGCCGCACGGCCTGTCAATTGCTCAAAACACGGTTGTTTACCGTTCGGTCTTTCTCAGTCAACCCAAAACGAGTACAGGCTCGCGTCCTTCAAATGGAAGCGCAGCGACACGGGCTGCCGCAGCTTGTACTTGAACGCGTTCCAGTTCGAGCCGCCCGCGTCCTCAGGTCTGTCCGTCGCATGCACCAGGTCGCGGCCCTGCCACTTGACAACATAGTCCGTCGAATCCGCGGATATTGGCGTGCATTCCGCCCGAGTATATCCCGGGATAGGCTTGGCGTACCTGTCGAGCACTTCCACTTCCAGTCTCCCCTTCGCCCCGGTGACGTTCACGTGGAGCTTCGACCCCATGAACGTCACCGCCTTCGTCGTCAGCGCGCCTTCGCCCCGCTCCGGCGCCACCGCCACGAAGCCATCTCTGCGCAGCTTCGCAAGCCCTATGGCGTACGCCCGCTTCTCTCCATCAATTACATTCCCCGCCCAGCCCTTCACAGAGCCGCGTCCGAGGTCTTTGACTTTGGTGGCGTCGTAGATGTTGTGGGGGATGTTTGCGCCGGAGTAGTAGAGCCATAGCTCGTCGCCTCTAGGTATCAGCTTGCAGCCGATGGCGACCTTCGAGTCCCATGCGCCTTTGGGGCCGAGTGGTGCGAATTTCTGCGCGCCGAAAGGCTTTGACCACGAGATGCCGTTGCGGGAAAAGGCGAATATGGTGTCTCTCGACTGGTCGAGGAACTTCGTATCGTTATGGTAGACCCAGATGAAACCTACGTATGCATTTTCGTACGTAGCTACGCACATGCGGTAGTACTCGTCTTCCGGCGCGTCCGTGTCATCGGGCACGACGGTGCTTATTGGGTTGCTCCAGTCTACGAAGTTTTCTGTGGAAACCCACGCGTTTGTACGCTTCATTGGGTTGAAAAACTCCGTATTCGGGCGCATGTAGGCTACGTATTTCTGGTGCCTTGGGTCCCACCCGAGTACGTATTGCCCATCCGTGAGCCCGTGGCTCAACGGCATCACGGGGTTTTTCGGGCTGTCTTTCCAGTGAATGCCGTCCGGGGAATAGGCGAGCATGTGGCCCTTGCCGCCCCAGGGAAAGCCCTTGCCGCCGTCCGCGGAGCCCCAATAAATACCCTTGTACCGCCTTGAGGGATCGCTCTCCCGGTGGTCTTTAACGACGCTGAGGTTGCGTCCGCGATTGACGAGGTTGTTTTGCTTGGATCCGCCGTGGGCCATGATGCCCAGCACCGGCTTCTCCCAGTGCAGCCCGTCCCTTGAGGTGGCGTAGGCGGTGCCGCCGTCCACGTCGTACCAGGCCTTGAAGAGCTTATCGTCCTCGTCATAGTGGAGCGAGTTGCCGATGATGATTGCGTGGCCGTGCTCCCATGGCATATCGCCCTCAAGCACCGGCCGAGGCTGCTTGACGGGCTGTTGCAGCGAGCGTTTGACGCCGTCCATCCGCTCGATGAGATGGGTGTCTATGAATAGCTGCCTCTCGGGACCGATATGCTCAGGCAATGGGGCAACCTCCGCGTTTGATTTTGCGACTGTTCAGGACTTCTTGCTAGGTACGATAAGGACGGGGTCGCGGGAAGACCTTACAAGCGTCTCGGCCACGCTGCCCATGAGCCAGCGGGTGAAGCCTGAGGCGCCGTGGGTCGTCAGTACCACGAGGTCCTGCGGATTGGCTTCTGTGTAGGCTACGATCGTCTGGGCCGGCGGGCCGCTGAGAATATTGATCTCGGTTTTGACGCCAGAGGACTTCAGCCTCTTCGCTACGCCATCGAGGTAGGCGGCGGCCTCAGCCTTCACCTTGGCTTCTGCGGCGTGGCGGTCTATGACCGGGTAACCGCGGCCGCCTGAGACGGCGGCGTCTTTGAGCGCCATGCCGTAGTAGTAGTCTTACAGGTTCACGACGCGCAGCAGCGATACGGTGAGTGAGAGGGCGGCTGCAATGCGCTCGACGTACGGAAGGGCCTGCTCAGCGACGGTGGAGCCGTCCAGCAGGAGCGTGATGCGCTTGAAGCCGGAGACCGCGTCATTGAAGTCTGCCGCGCGCTTCGGGGTGATGGTCAGTACGGGTACGCGAGAAGCGTGGATTACCTTGTCTGTTACAGAGCCGAGGATGCCCCGCGCGATGAAATTTCTCCCGTGCGTGGACATGGCGATTAGGCCTCAGCCTTCCTGCTCTGCCACGCGGATGATCTCATTTGCGGCCGGCCCTGTGACGGCCATGGTGCGAACTTTGATGCCGGAGGCGGTGAGAACGTATGCCATCGCGTTGAGCTTTTCAACGGCCTTTTCCTCCTCAATCCTGTTCAGGTGGGCGGCCTGAGCCTTGAGGAGCATTTCCGGGGGAAACGGCTTGCCGGGGAACATTGAGGGCTCGACGGCCAGAGGCCAGGGGTCGTCGATGGCATTGGGGTCCACAACCTTAAGCAGTATCACTTCAGCCTTGAGGCCGGTGCACAGGTGGGTCACATAGGGCAGGATTCCTTTGGCGACCTCTGAACCGTCGATCGGGACCAATATTCTTTCCAGCATAGCGTCGACCTCCAGCGGAGCGTGGGAGCGGGCCGCCGTGGGCCGCTCTCCGTTTTAGCGCATGTAGTATATGTCATTCTCGGCATATTTGCAGAAAATGTGTGATCCTATGGACTGGCAACGGCTTTGTAAGGCGGCTACCATGGTTTTGAAAAATCATCAAGTTTTTGAGGAGTGCCCATGGCCCCCAAAAACGGTGTCCGCAATGTTCACACATGCTCTCGAAGAACGGGCACTATGCCAACGGCCGACAGCGCTGGTTCTGCCCAGCGTGTAGGCGTTCATTCTCGTGGCATTATGCCGGCTCTCGGCACAAG
>VGZY01000076.1 GCA_016872355.1 SAR202 cluster bacterium
TCTCCTCGCCCAAGGATCGAAAGCCGGGTCCAGATCACCCTTGGAGATCGAGACTGATTCAACCAAAACCAGTCGTACTGACAAAATCACTGAGCAGTAAGACTGACAAAGTCATTGAGCATTGACATTCAAAACCGATTGTTAGCGAATTGGCGTTCGCGCGGTATTGAACGGCTTCCGGCTTGACTCAAAGCTGGGCTGGAAGATAGAATAATCAGGCTGTCCATTAGAATTGCATGGGCCGATAGCTCAATTGGCAGAGCAAGTGACTCTTAATCACTAGGTTCTGGGTTCGACTCCCAGTCGGCTCACCATCTGTTTTGAATCGCAAAAGCCGCTCCCTACATCCGGAGCGGCTTCTATTTTAACTGTCAAACTATTTCTGATTCAGGTGCCGCAGTTATTGCCGCCAGGGCCTCCTGAGCCACCGTCAGGTATGCAAGTGCGGTCCAGAAGGCTGGTCTTGCCCGCGGCAATAACTGCTCTAACGTTTGTTGATACGTTGTCCGGAACCCACTGCTGCCATATCTCGGGATGGTTCTTCAGAAAAGTCAGTGCCGCGACATTGGCCTTAATGCCGGTGCGACCCGTGGTTATGCTTCCCGAGAAGTCGGCGATCATGGCGTCTCCGGTGTTGAACTTTCGGAAGAACTCAGCAAGGTCCGGGGCAGACCGGTCGAGGGAAGCCCTCACGACTATACGGTTGTCGGCACCCTCACTGTATACGCTCCCAACGTCTTTTATTACGCCGGCGCCTGTATTCTCGCTGTACCAGTCTGCGGAACTGCTCTTTGATGAGATAAAGACCGCGTCCACATTGCCGCTCGTCAATGCCGCCTGATATGTCGGCACAGTCACGTCCACAAGCTCCACCTTGTACAGGTAGCCGTGGACGATAATGTAACCGGCCAGATTGTTCAGGAAGTCGATGTCCTTCGAGTCCCACTGGGCTAAGCGAAGGGTGCCGAGCTTCTGAACGTCGAGGCTCCGACCGTCCCCTTGCTGTCCAGCTCCGGGCGTCGTCATTGCGCCTAGGGAGCGGTCTGCATCGACCGTGGCCCCCTGGGGCGTTGCTGTGCGTGCTGCCACGCCCGAGAATGGGTCGGGTGTCTCCCCGCAACCTTCCGCGAGCACGAGGACGGACGCAGCCACGAGCAGTAGAAGTGTGTTGAAACGAGCAGCGGACGCCATTAGGCCCCCCTTTCGGCGAAGAGTAACACAGTGAACACATGATTCGTAGTTCCGGCGATCGTCCATGCACGGCAAGCTTCAACGTTGTGGCCGCGCATGCTATCACAATGTGGGGAATATGAATACGCCGTTTCCTCGGTGGACTGTAGGGATCCACCATAGTAAGGATAAACGGACAAAAGCCGCGGATTTATCAAAACGCGCGCACAGGTTAGAATTGTGAGGCGCCGCCTGGCCGGCGCAAGGACTAGGTGCGTGAACGGCAACCAATGAACGGACCCTGGCGTAAGAAGCCGGCAGACAGCGTCGTCCACCGCCCAAGGGTGGAGCAGACGTCGCCCGTCCACATCCAGGTGGAGGAGCGCAAGCCTCCCTCACGCGCGCTCGCCACTCCCCTGCTGCTCGTCTACGGTATTGCCGCCCTGGTGTTGATCGGCACCCTGCTGCTCCTGCTGCCCGTATCCCACAACGGCCCGGGCTGGACGCCTTTCATGGTTGCGTTCTTCACAGGAACCTCCGCGGCATCTACCACGGGCCTCGCGGTTGTCGACAGTTCGTCTTACTGGAGCCCCGTCGGCCACCTGATCACTATGGTCCTTATCTTCGTCGGCGGACTCGGCCTGACGACGATGGCCTCCTTCCTCCTCATTATGTTTGGGGGAGGCAGAGCGACCATAGCGCAAGGTATGGTGGCCAAGGAGTCGATCGGAGTATCGCAATTCGGTGGGCTGGCAATACTCCTTGGCCGGATTATTATGGTGTACGTTGCGATTCAGGCAGTCGGCTTTGTGCTTCTGACCGTTAGGTTCAGCTTTCTGTTGCCACTGGGGGAGGCGGTTTGGCAGGCCGCATTCCACTCCGTTTCGGCTTTTAACAACGGGGGCTTCGTTATCCTGCCTTTCGAAGGTGGCCTTGCATCTCAGGAACTGGGCAAGGACATTTGGACGCTCGGAATTTTCGCGGCGCTAATCGTGCTCGGCGGCATAAGTTTCTGGGTCATGGCGGACCTGGGACGCGCCCGGAGATTCCACCGGGTTAGCCTGAACACCAAACTTGTGCTAAGCGCCTTCGCGCTTCTGACGGTCGCAGGCACACTCGTGTTTTTCTCGGGCGAGTACACTAACCCTCAGACGCTCGGCCCAATGTCGATTAAGGACAAGACGGTTACTGCGGTTTTTCACGCCGTGAGCGCCCGCACAGCCAGCCTCCAGACCATCTCTTTCGGCGAGACTCAGCAGCAGACCAACTTCTTCTTTCTAGGGCTCATGTTCGTAGGAGCCGCATCCGCATCCGCAGGTGGAGGCATAAAGGTCAATACGTTCATGGTTGTCTTCCTGGCGGTATTGTCCTCCCTCCGAGGCAGGTCGCGCACCACGGCTTTCAGACGAGAGGTGCCCCAGGAACAAGTCATGCGCGCTGCGGGCATTGCGGCCATAGCGCTGAGTTACGTATTCTTCAGCGCCTTCGTGCTGTCTTTCCTGGAGCACGACGCCAGTTTCATTACGCTGTTTTTCGAGGCAGTCTCCGCCTTCGGGACTGTGGGCTTCGGAAGCGGTGTCACTGAAACGCTATCTGTACCTGGACAGCTCATCATCATCGTCACGATGTTCGTCGGCGATATCGGCCCGCTGACGCTGGCCACGGCCCTCATTACCCGCACCGGCAGAGAGCAATATAGATACGTCCCCGAGCGCGTGACCCTCGGTTAGCGGACCACCGGCGCCCTACCCTCAATGGACTTTGCATGGGCGAGAGACGACGGGCCATTGGCCTGGCGGTGTGGTTTCCTGCACCATTCACACCTGGTTGGCGGCACCCGCATCGAATAGCGACATGGACGGATCAGGGAAAGCAACACGGCCCCCGCTGACTGCGGGGGCCGTGTTGTTTGGCCGTAATGGCCGAAGCGCGACCTAGATGAACAGGGGCGCCATAACCAGCGTTACTGTAGCAAGCAACTTGATTAGAACGTGCAGGGACGGGCCGGTGGTGTCCTTGAACGGGTCGCCAACCGTGTCGCCGACGACCGCTGCTCCATGCGCCATCGTGCCCTTTTTGAGCGGCTTCCCTGTGGCGTGGTCAATAAGGCCGCCGGACTCAATGAGCTTCTTTGCGTTGTCCCACGAGCCGCCGGCATTGTTGAAGAACGTGGCCATCATTATGCCGCCGATGGTGCCGACCATCAGGAAGCCGGCGACGGCCTCAGCGCCGTTGCTGCCGCCGTATTGCCACTTCATCACTACGCCGACCACGATGGGAGCGGCAACCGCAAGGATGCCGGGCAGGACCATCTCCCTGAGACCAGCCTTGGTGGTGATATCCACGCAGCGGGCATAGTCCGGGTTCTCGGTGCCGGCCATGATATTGGGGTTCTCGCGGAACTGCCTGCGGACCTCTTCGATAATCGCGCCGGCGGTGCGGCCGACCGCGCGCATCGTAAGGGCACTGAACAGGAAGACGAGCATGACGCCCAGCATTGCCGAGACGAACACCTCAGGCTTGGCCAGGTCTACAACTCTAAATGCGGTCGGGACGCCTAGCTTGTCGGTGAGGAGGTTGGCCACTTCGTCCAGGTACGCGCTGAACAGAAGGAATGCCGCCAGACCGGCCGAGCCAATAGCGTAGCCCTTGGTCACAGCCTTGGTCGTGTTGCCCACGGCATCAAGCCTGTCGGCAATCGCCCTGGCTTCTTCACCGCCGCCGGACATCTCAATAATGCCTGCACCATTGTCCGTGATGGGCCCGAAGGTATCCATCGCGAGCACGTACGCCGCGGTCATGAGCATGCCCATGGTCGCCACTGCCGTGCCGATGAGACCGCCGTGCGGCAGAGGCGTGCCGTCCGGCAGCTTGACCTGGTCGCCCAGCCAGAACGAAACGAGTAGCGCGCCACCGATGATAAGGGCCGCCGAGGCCGTGGTCTCCAGGCCCGTTGCGATACCCGCAACCACGTTGGTCGCGGGACCTGTTCGGGAGGCTTCACCGATACTCTTCACCGGGTTGTACTTGGTGTCCGTGTAGTACTGGGTAACGTTGACGAACAGCAGGCTGGTGATAATGCCGACCAGGCCAGCTCCGAAGATCCACCACGTATTCTGCACCAGGTCGCCGAGCATGAAATACGTGGCGGTCCCCAGACCGATGACGGAGAGGACTACTGACACGTAAAATCCGTTGTTCAGGGCGGCCATCGGGTCTTTCTTCTCGTCCGCCTTTACAGTCAAAAGGCCGATGATCGTAGCGAAGATTCCGAACGAGCGGATTACCAGCGGCAGCAGCACCCAGACTTCGGGGTGCGGGAGGCCGGCGTTGCGCGCTGCGACAAACGCCGCCACGCCGAGAATCATCGCGCCGATATTCTCAGCGGCCGTGGACTCGAAAAGGTCCGCGCCGCGGCCCGCGCAGTCGCCGACGTTGTCGCCGACCAGGTCGGCGATTACCGCCGGGTTGCGGGGGTCGTCCTCAGGGATGCCGGACTCCACCTTGCCCACAAGGTCCGCGCCCATGTCGGCGGCCTTGGTATAGATGCCGCCGCCGAGCTGCGCGAACAGGGCCACGAAGCTGGCGCCGAAGCCATAGCCGACGATCAGGAACGGGACGACTTCCATCTTGGTGACGTCGCCGCCGCCGTAGGCGTAGAAGATGACCGCCACGCCGATAAGGCTGAGTGCGACGATGAGGAAGCCGGAAACGGCCCCGCCGCGAAGCGAGGCATTAACTGCGCCCTTGAAGCTGCCCGCAGCGGCCGCCGCAGCGGTGCGGAGGTTGGCACGTACAGCTATATACATGCCAATGAAGCCGGAAAGGGCCGAGCAGAACGCTCCAAGGAGGAACGCAACTGCCGTGCGCCATGCCAGGCCAATCTTGTCGGCGCTGTCTATCACGCCGTTGCTATCGACGTCCGTATGTCCCAGCCAGTACAGCAGGCCGCCGATGATGACCGCCGCCACAACGGAAAGGATGGCGATCGTGCGGTACTGGCGATTCAGGAACGCCATGGCGCCCTGCACGATGCGGCTTGCAATGTCCTGCATCGCGACGTTGCCCCGGTCCATTTTCAGGACGTCGTAGGCAAGCCAGGCAGCAAAGGCTAGTGCGGCGATGCCCGCGATGGGTACGACCCAAACTAATTCCATACCTTCTTTTTCCTACCCCCAAAATTGACTTGTGTAATCATATGCGATTTCCGTCGAAAGTAAACTAGTGGCTATCCTGCGCCGGCTCTTTATCGGACTTGCCGCCGTGGGCGTGAGCATCAGCTTCAGAGGGCTTGATGATGTAGGAGGCAGCAACAGTGATGACGAGCACGCCGACAACAACGCCCAGCGAGACGTATGTGGGCATGTGGTAGATGTCGTGTGCCAGCAGCTTGAGGCCTATGAAAGTGAGCATGACGGACAGGCCGTACTTCAGGTAACGGATTGTGCTCACAAGGTCCGAGAAGATGAAGAAGAGCGACCTGAGTCCAAGGATTGCGAAGACGTTGGATGTCCACACGATGAACGGGTCCGTGGTTATGGCCAGGATTGCAGGCACGGAGTCAACTGCGAACACCACGTCCGCGCTCTCCACCGCTAGCAGGACCAGCAGGAGCGGCGTGATCATGAGGACACCGTTCTTGCGAGTGAAGAACTTCTGGCCGTCATACTCGCCGGAGACGGGAATCACTTTCCGGACAATCTTCACCATCGGGTTCTGGTCCGGGTCGACCTCTCCCTCCTTGCGGATCAGGAGCTTGATGCCGGTATAGACGAGGAAGATGCCGAATATGTAGATCGTCCACTCAAACATGTTGATGAGCGAGACGCCCAGACCGATGAACGCCGCCCTCATGAAGACCGCGCCAAGAATGCCGTAGAAGAGGACGCGGTGTTGGAACTGCGATGGGACCTTGAAGTAAGAGAAGATGACCAGGAACACAAAGATGTTATCTACGCTGAGCATAAGCTCGATGACGTAGCCCGTCACGAACTCCGCGCCCTTGTCTGAGCCACCCTGCCAGAAAATCCACCCCGCGAAAATGGCGGCCAGCGTTAGCCACACAAAGTACCACATCACCGCTTCGCGGAACTTTACGGAGTGGGCCTTGCGGTGGAACAGGCCCAGGTCGACGGCGAGCATTGCGAAAATTGCCGCCGTGAATATTACGTAATGCCAGATGGTAACGTCCATGTACGCTCTTTCCCCCGTCTCTTCCCCTCAGGATTTGCGTCGCGAAGGGCCGCTGCAGCGCTTTCCCGACACGCCCGTGAAAGCGGCCCGGATAATTCTATGTGTAAGTTGGTTGCCGCGCAAGTACGGTCAGGCCGCGCCCCCTTCTCCCTAAATCAGCCAACCCATCTCGTACTGGAAGAGGATGATTCCTACTGAGGCAATCAGCGTGAGCACAGTGACGACCAGCCCTACTTTCAGGAACTCCCCGAAGCCGACCAGCACGCCGTCCTTGTATGCCTGCTCCGCGACGATGATGTTGGCTACTGAGCCAATGATGGTGGCGTTCCCAGCGAGCGTCGCCGCGGATGAGAGGCTGAGCCACAGCACGTCTCCCGGCACGTCCTCCAGCAGCGGAATCAGGAGCACCGTGAGAGGTACGTTGCTGACCACCTGCGACACAGTCGCGCTTATCAGGTGCAGAGACACAATGCCGGCAAGGCTCGGTTCTGCCTGCAACGGTTCGAGCAGTATGTCGAGCAGGCCAGTGTGGCGCGCTCCGCCGATTACGACGAACAGCCCGGCGAAGAACAGCAGGAGCACCCAGTCCACCTGCTGGATAACCTGTGAGGGCTTCATCCCGCTCATGACTATCGCCACCACGCCGGCCGTCAGGGCGATTATGGGGACCCCCACGCCTATCACCGAGCTGGCGAAAAAGGCTGCGATGACGGCAACCACAAGCGGGATGCAGCGGCACAGTGCGGCGTAGTCGATCTCCGGCGGCGCGGCGCTCTCCGTGCTGCCGCCCTGCATCGGTACCTCACCGGGCTTTGGAGGCATGCCCAGTTTTCTCCGGTAGAAGAGCCACATCACAGCCAGGAGTATCAGGAGCGAGACGGCCGCAACAGGCGCAAGGTGTGCAAAGAAGCGGGCGAAGGAGATGCCGGACGTGACGCCGATAAGCATGTTCTGCGGGTTGCCGACGATCGTCGCCGCGGAGCCGATGTTGGAGGCCATACCCTCCCCTGTCAGGAACGGCACCGGATTTACTCTCTGCAGACGGCACGCCTGGATAACCACAGGCGTGAACAGGAGCACTACGACGTCGTTGACAAGGAACGCGCTGCCCACCGCGCTCGCAACGATGACCGCAACAAGCAGTTTGCCGGGAGACTTCGCCATCGCTACGGACTTCACGGCCAGGAAGGTAAAGAGGCCCGCCTGCTTGAGCACCACCGCGAGCAGCATCATCCCAAGCAGCAGGCCGATCGTATTGAAATCGATCGCCGAGACCGCCTGGTCGAGCGTGAGCACGCCAAGCAAGACCATCAGCACCGCCCCCGTATACGCAGCGAAGGGCCGGTCCAGCGGCACCTTGGGCAGGCGCGTGAAGACCAGCCCCACGTACGTGAGGGCCAGGATTACACCGGAGGTGAACATACGGTAACTATTTGGGTCCGGCGATCTGTCTTATATTGGCAATTGACGACTCGGAGCAATCGCAAGCACCAATGCTATTCGCCAACAGTGGGTTAATTATTCGTGCCAGACGCGCACACCCTTGCCGACCGACCCCGCCTTGTGCCAACTATGAACAAACTTGCTGGCGATGGCTGCGCCAATAGCGCAAAGCACCCCCAGCACCCCAACAAAAGCCAAAAAACCACCAAAACCTGAGCCAACCAGAGCGCCAAGGATTATGAGCAACGCTCCGCCAACGCCCCCTACCCACTTAGTAACCAAAAGTCTCTGGCTCCAATTCATTATGCGCCTCCGAGATTCGGTTATGGTTTTCGGCTAATGCGGCAGTCTAGCACAACACTCAACATAAGGCCATCGTTGCGTCAGGAAAATTATGCCCTCATTATCCTCTCCATGTTGTCGCCCATCACCAGGGCCATTTCGGCAGGACCCAGGATGTCGGTCATGTACTTCCGGACATAGTCCTGGTTCTGCTTGTATGTCCAGAAGAGGTTGCCTATCGGCACATCCGTACCCCAGACGAGCTTCCTGGGGCCGATGAGCTTCACGAACTTCTCCATAGCGGGCTTGCATTGCTGGAGGGGGTAGTCAAAACTCCTCTGCAGGAACACCGAAAAGAGCACCTGCAAGCCCTCAAAGTTCGGCGCGTCGTATGGAATCGCCTTGATAAGGTCATCGGGCACTATGACCTTGTCGCCCTGAATGAAGCTGCGGTAGTCGAAGCCGTGCGTCTTGACGACCTTCGTCTTCGAATAACGCTGCATCCATTTTCGCAGGCGGTCCATCTCGCGATAGTGTTGCCCCGTCGTAACGCCGGCCAGCGTGAAGAATACCGGGATCCCAAGCGCCGCCACGGCGTCCCAGTACGGCCGCGCCTTCGCCGAGTCCCAGTCCTCGTCCTTCCCGTGCTGCGGCCGGTGCTGCGCGGCGAACTGCAGGCCGTGCAGGCCAAGCGTCTTCACGGCCCGATCAATCTTCTTGATGCAGTACGCGGGGTCCTCGTCTATCAGCCACTCCTCGACGATCGCAAGTCCCTGGATGCGGTCCGGGTAGAGCTTGCACGCCGCGGCAATGAACTCGTTGGAGCGGCTCATGTACGGCGTGCGGTGCAACAGAGCCCTGTCCACGCCGGCATAGTCCATCTCCGCCACCAGGTCGTCCGCGCCGAACGAAAGATCGCGGATGTAGGTCGGCAGGACCTGCTTTACATAGTCCTCGTTGTCGACGGTCCACTCAACCTGCCCGTGAGATCCTGCCCGGAAATTGGCGTTCTTGAGCGACTTGTAGTTCCACGTGTCCTTCGGGTCCACCAGGCCGCTGGAGTCGGCGGGCTTGCGGTCGCGCTTTCGCCAGGCGGGCTGCTGGCGCGCCGTCGCCATGTACATCTGGAGGGTCTGCCAGAACTCGGATGGGCTGTCGAACCCGCCGTTCTGGTCCGGCCGCTGAATTATGTATGCGTGTCCGTCGTAGATCATGGTTGCTTCCTTGTTTACGGCAAAATCGCGACGCCGGAAATTTCCACCAACAGCTCCTCGCGGGCAAGGCCCTCTACGACCAGAAGCGTCGCCGTGGGATAGTTCGCCTTCGGGTACTTCTCGGCAAAGATGGCTGTGCGGGCGTCCATGAACGGCTGGACGTTCTTGCGGCCGACGATGTAGTACATGAGCTCCACAACGTTGTCCCAGGACGCGCCGGCGCTCTTCAATATGGCGTCCAGGTTTGCAAAGACCTGCTTCGTCTGCGCCCCCGCGTCGCTCGCGCCCACAAGTTTCCCGTCTATGTCTGTCGCAATCTGACCGGCGATGATCAGGAACTCGCCGCCGCGCGCCCTGACGGCGTGGTTGTACTTGCCTCCAGGAGGGGCCACCCCTTCAGGCTTGAATATCCTCGAGTAGGACTGTGTCATGTGCAGGCTCCTTGGATTTCAGATCTTGAGCAAACGCTCCGCGTTGTGCCATGTGATGTCTTCGTAGTGCGCCTTCGAGCTGCAGAGCTTCCTGAGCACTGGCAGCATCCTTTCGGAGAGGCACTGCCTGAACTTGCCGTTAGGCTGCACCATCCCCTTCCCTTCCGGGCATGGGCAGTCGGACCCCCACATCAGCTTCTTTCGGTGGCGGGCCAGAAATTCCGCGCCGAATTCCTCGTCCCTCGCCATCGCGTTGAAGCCGGAAGTGGCGGAGAGATCGCCGTAGAGATTCGGGTAATCCGACAGCCAGCGGTCCGTGAGCCCTCCACGGACAACCTTCCCTTCGGGGTAGTCCTTGAAGGCAGGCGACTTGTAGTCCGAATCGGCGTCCGCGCTGACGTTAGACCAGTAGGCCATGGCGTGACCAATGAAAGTTGTTCCGGGCAGGGCCTTCAATACTCCCTCGAACGCCGGGAAGTTGTAGTTATGGTGGTCGCTATAGTCAAAGTGAATGAGCACCGGGAGCCCAAGCTCGCCGCAAAGACGGTACATTTCCATCGAGTACGGGTGGTCTACCGGCAGCTTGACCTTGTGCTCCCCCAGGCCTTTGATCTTCCCGGTGGCGTGGAGCTTTGAGATCGTCTCGAGCGCGTTCCTATCAAAGGGATTGACGTGGCAAAAGGCAAAGACCTGTCCCGGCTTCTCGTCCACCGCCGCGAGGGCTTCCTCGTTGGGCCACGCGTGGTCCCGCACAGCCGTAACCTCTCCGCCGGCGATCGGAAGGACCACAGACTTCCCGCCGCCGTACAGGTCCAGGTGCGACAGCAGGTTGGCGACTGTCTTGCGCCCGCCGTAGAGGTGAGTATGAATATCTACAAGCATCCCAGTGTTACCGCCAGCGAATTATTGTGCCCACGATATCCGTGTCGCCCCTGTCCAGACGCGCGTACACCTCCGGAAGGTCGCTCCATTTGAAGGTGTGCGTCACCATCGGCTGGAACGGCAGACGACCCTGCGTCATCAGGTCGAGTGTGAGCGCCATAGAGCGATTCCTGTCCCAGCGGCTGCCGTCAGGCTCATTGCCGTAGGAGGTGCGAATGGAAACGCGCTTGTTGAGGTAAGGGTGCCCCACAGCGTTGAATGTAGGGATATCCGTGTGCCGCGCAGCCACGACCACTTTCCCGTCCTTCCGCGCTATGTCCAGGCTGGTCTGTATTGCCGCCCAGGAAGAGGCAGCTTCGATGACGACGTCCGCGCCCTGCCCATCGAAAAGGTCAAGGACGCGCTTCCTGAAGTCCGGCTCTTTCGGAGATATCGCGACCGTCGCCCCCATTTTCCGGGCTATGGCCAGGCGCGCCTCGCTGAAGTCAATGGCGGCGCTCCGCATTGAGAACGCAGCGCAGTAAGCCAGGGCGGACAGGCCAATCACGCCAAGGCCGAGCATAGCCACGTTGGCGCCCGGGTCAGGCGAGCCATCGCGCAGGGCGATGTGCCCCACGCCAAGTATGTTCAGCAGCACGGCGTGCTCGTCAGGGACCCGTTCAGGCAACTTGACCGCCAGTCGGGCCGGCAGCGCGGCGTACTCTTTGTGCGAACCCGGCACGAACACACGGTCGCCCGCGGCAAACCCCTTTACCTCGGCGCCTGCTTCAACGACCTCCCCAACCATGGAGTAGCCGTTCTCCTGCGGGCTGCCGTCGAACGGGGAGTTGGCGTGCATGAACTTCCCCTCGGTGTCCACCGGAATGAAGCGGTAGACCCGCAGCTCCGTCCCGGTGCTGACCGAAGTCAGGTTCGCGCGGACCAGGAGGCCGTCTCTTGGGCATGCCGGGATGGGCGCCTCTTCAAAAACAGCCTTTCGCGGGCCGGTTATCAGGAGTCGTTTCATTGAGAAGGGCCCTCCGCAGTCTTTACTGGATGACCTTATCGAAAGCGAACGCCTTCACAGCCAGGAAAGCGAGCCGGGCGATCGCGTCCTGCGGGCCGGCCTTATCGTCGCTGCCGTATGCGAAAGCAGTGATTATCAACGGTCTGGAAGGTAGGTAAACGACGCCGGCATCCCCTTTGATCCGCCCGCTGGACCCGTGCTTGTGGGCGATGACTACATCTTCCGAGATATGTTTCGGGATCATGTTTCGGTTCTGGCAAGACTTGAGCATCTCCAGCATCCCGTCGGATGCGGACGCGCTCACCAGCTTGCGCTCATGAATGAGGCGCAGCAGCTTTGCCAGGTCACGGGGAGACGCCACGTTGTTCTTGATAGAGTCTGAGTAGGAGATTGCGTCGTAGTTCCGCACGCCGGCACGCTTGAAAGCCAGCGCCTTCTTGTCGTTCTCGTCGTTCGTGGGCAGGCCCGCCATGTTCACCATGGGATAGTGCCACTCGCCCATTGTCATGTTTACGCGGGTGTTCTCAATGCCCAGCCCTGCCAGGGTAGCGTTGACGTTCAAAAGACCTACCCGGTCCATCAATACATCGGTGGCCATGTCGTCGCTAACGTAAATCATGAGCCGACAAAGGTCGCCCACGCTGAGCTCAGGGCGGTCCTTTAGCATTCTCAGGTGGCCGGAGGCGAACGTCCACGAAATGTTGGGCCCAACGACAAGCCTGTCCTTCAGAGAGATCGTGCCCGCATCCACCTGCCGGTACAACTCTACCACACGGGAAGCTTGATTACACTTCCGGTCGGGAAGCGCTCATTTTCGGCGTGACCGTAGTGCTCACCGGTCGTGAGGTCCTCTATGTAGAAGCCAATACGCCCTCGGAAGCCGGTGGCGAGGGCTTTCATTTCCGCGCGAGTTTCAGGTGAAAGCATATTCGGGGACTCCAGACCTCTTAATGGCGTTCTATGAACGTCCGGTTTGGTCGCAATGATGGTTTGAACAACCCCATGCGTCGGCGGCGAGGGCGTTCACAGAACGCCCCTACGCCGATACGCTTTCCGGCGATAACGCGCGCACTGCGAGTCGCGCCACCTCGGCGATCGCCTTGTCTCCACCGTCGGGGTCTTCCGAAGCGAGCGTGAAACCGGCGATGACAAGCGGCCCACTCGGCAAGTAAACGATTCCAGAGTCCGCCTTGACACGGCGGGTGAAGCCGACCTTGTGCGCAGTCTCCACT
This sequence comes from SAR202 cluster bacterium, assembly GCA_016872355.1. Lineage (NCBI taxonomy): Bacteria > Bacillati > Chloroflexota > Dehalococcoidia > SAR202 cluster bacterium. Next base: position 12,854 of record VGZY01000076.1, read on the forward strand.
TCCGCCTTCAGTTGGGCCGGGATCACAGAGCGGTCCCGGCAGAGCTTGAGCATTTCGACCATGCCCTCAGACGCCTTCTTTGAGACGATCTTCCCCTGGACCAGCTGCTTCATAATGGCGGCAATTTCCCGGGGAGTCGTCACGTTGTTATCGAGCGAGTCCGTGTACGGCATGCCGGTAAAATCAATCTTGCCGGCCACAAGGCGCTCGTGTACGAGGCGGTTGTTCCGCCTTGAAATGGGCCAGTCCCGCACGCCGGAAATAGCGTAGTGCCACTCGCTCATGCTCATATTCGTGCGCGTGTTGCTGAACCCGAGCGACTCGACGGTCTTGTTGACGTTCTCAAGCCCAACGGCGTCTATGACCATGTCGGTCGCCATGTTGTCGCTGACGGAGATCATCATGCGGCAGTAGTCGCGCAGGGTGAACTCCGGCTGGTCCACCATCAGTTTCAGCATGCCGGTGCCGTGAGACGATATGTCGTCCCGCAGCATCCGTCGGTCATCCAGCGAAAGCTTTCCCGCTTCCACCTGCCGGTAGAGCTCAATCATGACCGGGACCTTGCACACGCTTGCCGTGGGGAAGCGCTGGTCGGGGTTGTACATGTGCACGGCCCCGCTCTTAAGATCCTCAATATAAAAGCCCATCCGGCCCTTGAAGCCGGACGCGACTTTGTCCATCTCTTTCGTTGGGAACATGGCTTACTCCGAAATGCCGTTAGTTGCGACAGAAGGCCAATAACCATATTGTCATTTCGGGCATATTTGCAGAAAATGTGTGATCCTATGGACTGGCAACGGCTTTGTAAGGCGGCTACCATGGTTTTGAAAAATCATCAAGTTTTTGAGGAGTGCCCATGGCCCCCCAAAACGGTGTCCGCAATGTTCACACATGCTCTCGAAGAACGGGCACTATGCCAACGGCCGACAGCGCTGGTTCTGCCCAGCGTGTAGGCGTTCATTCTCGTGGCATTATGCCGGCTCTCGGCACAAG
>VGZY01000077.1 GCA_016872355.1 SAR202 cluster bacterium
GTAGCATGTTGTTTAGAGCTCTGCCTGACATGTTCTTCTACCTGGGGGACCCGAACATACCGTCATCCACCAATGGCCTTGAAGGCTACTTCTCCAGGCTCAAAGCTCGATACCGTCAGCACAGGGGACTGAGCACGAACAATCGCTATCAGTATTTCACTTGGTACTTTTACCTTGTACCACGCTGATCACACATTTTCTGCAAATATGCCCGAAATGACAATGGACGGTGGTGTAATATATCCCCCAACAGTTCGCCAGGAGGAATCCTTTGACCGAGAAGAAGAACCCGTATCGCGTCGGCATAATCGGCGGCGGTAAGAAGGCCTATGGCCACGCCCGCGGCTACGAGTGGCACCCGCGCACGCAGGTGGTGGCCGTTGCCGATACCGACCCTGAGAACCTCAAGCTCTTCGCAGACACCTTCAAGATTCCTGGGTACGCCAACTACCAGGACATGCTGGCGAAGGAGAAGATCGACATCGCCGCGCCGATCCTCCCGGTGACTCCAAACCCGAGCGTCGTCATCGGCTGCGCGAAGGCCGGCGTCAAGGCAATCTACTGCGAGAAGCCCATCGCCGCGAAGCTCTCGGACGCCGACGCGATGGTGGCCGAGTGCAAAAAGCGCAACATCGTGTTCGCCGGCGGAGATGCCTACATCAACATCCCCGAACACTGGAAGGTGCTGGAGCTTATCAAGTCCGGCGAGCTTGGCCGGGTGCAGAGCATAAACCTTTACCAGGCCACCGATGAGATCTCCGGCGGCGGCTGCCAGGGGCTCAGCGCCCTGCGCCGGTTCGCGTTCGACGCGCCCACCGACTGGGTGACCGGCTGGTGCGGGGGCGACCCGAAGAGCGACGACGACCAGAACATGGGCGGCGTTGTGCAGTTCTCCAACGGCGTCACTGGCTTCATCCACAACAAGAACGTGGGCAAGGACGGCATCGAGGTCCTCTGCGAAAAGGGCTACTACACGTCCTCCTGGGACTCCGGCCACCTCTTCCGCACCGGTTCCAAGCGCAACCAGTATGTTGAGGACGCGCACTTCTTCGACGAGTTCGGCGGGACGGACGGCTGGCTGACGCCGAGCGGCCGCAGGCAGAAGGGCGGTATGGTGTCGCTCATCGACGCGATGGAGCACGGCAAGCCGCTCCGCTGCAGCGGCGAGAACCTGCGCGACGTGCTGGAGATCGCGATCGCGCTCAGGGAATCGCACCGCCGCGGCTTCGCTGCCGTGAAGCTTCCCCTGCCCGACCGCAGCCTCACGCTCAACGCAGCAAAGGGCCGCATGCTCAACAAGAAAGAGGTCTACGGCAAGGACTGGTACGCGCCCGTCATCGCCCGAGCCGCCTCCGGCACGGCGAAGGGGGACTAGGCAAGGCATTCACGCATCCAGAAAGTCCGAGGGAATGGATTTCGCACGATAAAAGGGCGTCCGGTCGCCGCGTCCCCGCAGGGGGACGCCCGGCGCTTCGCCACAAAGCGGGGAATTCCATTCCCTCGATTCCCTTGACCCCGATCCTGTCTCTATCGCACTCGCGTTCTCGGAGGCCCGCATGTTCCGGCCACGGCTAATCTACTACAACGACGCGCACCACTACCACGCCAAGCGCATTGAGCCGCCGGCGAGCGTGCACAAGCTGCGCCAGCCGGTTGACGAGCTTGCCGGCACAGGCGCGGACCTGCTCACGCTGAGCCTGGGCTACGGTGACGTGTATTTCCACAACAGCAAAGTGGGGCGCCACGTGGGCCAGATGAAGGAGGTGTGGCAACACTTCATCGACTGGCGCATCATGCGAATGGTGGAAGAAGGCAAGAGGCACGGGACGGACCAGCTCCGTGAGTGCGTCGCGCGCGGACGCGAGCTTGGCATCAAGGTGTATCCCAGCATCAAGACGAACGACCCCGCTCCTCCCGGCGATGAGCGCGCCGGCCTGCTGAAGTACAAGTATGGAGCGGAGGTCTGCCTGCGTGAGCCCGGGCCGAACGAGTGGTACTACGACTTCTCCAACGAGATCGTCCGCAACGAGAAGCTCGCCGTCATCCGCGAGGTGCTGGAAGACTACGGCGCGGACGGTATCCAGCTATACTTCGCCGGTCCCATGTTCCGGAAGGACGAGGTCGAGAAGAATATCCCGACCGTGAACCGGTTCGTCGCGGATGTGAAGCGACTCGCGATTGAGGTCGGTAAGAAGCAGGGCCGCGAGGTGGGCGTAACGGCCCACGTCTCCATCGCCGAGCGAGAGAACCTCGCCGGCGGTCTGGACGTGCGCGCGTGGCTGCGCGAAGGCAGCGTGGACTTCATAACCGGCGAGCAGCGCGACAGGCTGCTGGAGCCTACGGTGGACGCGCGCTGGCTGGCGGACGCCGCCAACGCGGCCGGCGCGGCGGCGTATTACCGCCCTGAGCGCCGCATCTACGACGAGCGCTCGCCGCGCCCGACAATCGAGATGTACCGCGCGCTCCTCACAAACCTGGTGGAGCAGGGCTTCTCCGGGCTGATGCTCGGCTACCTGCCCTGGCCGTTCGCGACAGAAGAGCACCGGCTGTTGCGGGAGCTTGCCCACCCGGACGCCTTCGCCCGCAAGAGCAAACGGTACCTCCTGCAGCCACGCGAGGGCGACCTTACGCCGCACCGCGTCCTGCCCGTGCAGATGGAAGAAGGCAAGACCGTGCGCGTCACCGTGCCGGTGGCGGACGACGTCGAGAGCGCGCGCCGAGACAAGGAGATGCGGCAACCGGTGCTGACGCTGCGCTTTTCGAGCTACTGCATCGAGGACGATATCGAGTTCCGCTTCAACGGCCGCGTCCTGGAACAGGAGGAGGCAGAGATCTCGGACGAGCGCGCGCTCGGCATACCGGTGCAGATGCGCAAGGGCATGCCGCTGGACGCGCCGACCGGAATGGCCGCGCACTGGTTCCGCTTCAAGCTGAAGCGGTCCGACGTCAAGCACGGCGACAACGTCATCGAGATCGAATCGAAGCGGCACAGCAAGAAGGCCGGCTTCAAGCGCCACCTGAACGGCGTCGAGATACACATGCGCTACACGGAGTACGTCCGCCCCGAGGGGTTCGACATGGAGCGCGTGGACGCGTACACTGGATAACAAATTCTTCTTACAGAAAAGAGATTCAAGGAGACACGATGAATCGCGAGGACATGAGGAAGCTGGTAGTCGGTGCGGTCGCCACGGTGCCCACGCCTTTCAACCCCAACAAGAACTTCGCCGTGGACTACGGTGTCATGGCGGACATGACCCGCTGGTGGCTGGAGAACGGCCTCGTGAAGGGCAAGGGCGTCATCAAGGTCGCTGCCTTCCTGGGCGAGGGGCCGCAGCTCCGCGAGAAGGAGTGGGAGAAGCTCATAGACACCGTCGTCAAGACGGCGAAGGGGCAGGCGGCGATCATGGCCGGCATCTTCCACAAGGACACCGTCCGCACTATCGAGGACGCCAAGCGCGCGCAGGACCTGGGCGTTATGGGCCTGCAGCTCACGACCCCGATGTTCAACGACCCCACCCAGGACGACCTCCTGCGCTTCTACGACGATGTGAACAGGGCGATCAACATCGGTATGCTGCTCTACAACGTGAAGTGGGGCCGCGGGACGAACACCTACGGCGTGGCGAGCGTGGCGACGATGAAGAAGATGGTGGACATGGAGAACTTCATCGCCGTGAAGTGGAGCAAGCAGGAGGGCGGCAAGTACGAGGACATCTTCGAGATCGCCGACAAGGTGAACATCATCGACAACGCCGGCACGCCCGGCCTGTGCTACAAGCTCGGCGGCAAGGGCTTCGTCAGCATGATCGCTGACGTGTACCCGCCCGCCGGGGTCAAGATTGTGGAGCTGCTCAACGCCGGCAAGTTCGAGGAGGCGCAGCAGTACCACGACACGATCAACGCGCCCTTCCGCGACTTCTACACGAAGGTGAACCAGCGCTCCGGCGGCCAGGCACGCATGTCCAAGGCGATGGCGGAGATAATGGGCCACCCCGTCGGCCCCATGCGCCCGCCCTCCCTGCCGCTCCTGGACAGCGAAAAGCGCGAGATGCGCGAAATCCTCGTCAAGCTCGGCTGGCCGGTAGCCAAGCAGGCGGCGCTACGGTAGGCCAATCACAGGCCCCGCGACGCGGGGCCTGTGCGCTCATATAAACGAGCGACCGGCGGCTACGGGCTAACATCCTCGATCTGCATGAGAGGGGCGGCCGTGATGTAGGACTCGTAGAGCTGCCAAATGTCGTCGTCGATCAGAACGCTCTTCGCCAACCACAAGTCGTCGATTGTGGCGTTCTTGAGATTGTCGGTATTCGTCCTATCCGTCTTCATCAGTGTGCCGATGCCGATCGCGAGGTTCGTGTTGAAGAGTGCGTGGTCGCTCGGAGTCGTGGTGGCAACAATTGTCCCGTTAACGCCAAGTTTTACCCCTACGTTCCGGTCATAGGACAGGGTGATCAGATTGTGGCCGTTGTGCAGGCGACTCGGGTCGGTCACTGTATAGGTTGTGCCGCTCGTGTTCTTGAACTTGCCCTCCACCGTCTTGTCAGATTTCACGCGAACGGAGGCCTTGGCCTCTGACCCATCAGCCAGTGCAAAAACGGTCCCGTCACACGGGCTATGGTCGACATTGACCACTACTCCGACGGTGAAATCGTCCAAAGAGGCCCGAGTGGCAACGTCGTCTGTCCCCTGGAACTCGGCGAACACAGTGCGGTCCAACCACGATGACGAGACGAACTCCCTCCCAGGCAGCCCACGGGTGGAATCACCAGAATAGTGGGATACTCCTTTGAAGTACGCCCAATACTGGTCCTTCGCCGCCTCCAGTGGAAATGGAAATGTCACCTTGTGCTGCGGGATTATGCTTCTCAGTTTAATCACGGTGTCGTAGTTGATGCCGTTAAAGAAACTGTCGAAATACGTCGCGTTCCCTGAGATAGTGCTGGAAACATTGTCGAAAGAAATATCCAGGTAGTTGCTTGCGTCGCCTCCGCCGTACTCCGCGACGAAGTGGTAAGTGGTTGCTCCAAGAGAGACCTGGGAAGCCCAGAAAAAGTCGTAATACACCCAGTCGGTGGACATGTTCGCCACGGTAACGTTATTGTCCGCGGTCGTCAGGATAGACCCGTTGCTCTGATAGACTTCCCCGTACAGAGTGCCCGTAGGAGAGCCGACTTTCCGCATCCGGACTCGGATCTGATGGATGTACCCGCCGCCGGAAACCAGGTAGCTCTGGCCAAACCGTGTGCGGTAACCCGAATACAGCTTGCTCTGGGTGTTCCCGATGCCGTTGTACTGAATGGACAGAGGCGTCGTGCCGCTCTCCTTTGTCGTAGTTAGCTTGAACACGGCGTTCGCAACGACCGAGGAAGGGTCCAACCCGGCAGGGGCGATGATGACCCCGTCAGTAACGGCGCTTGTCGAAAGGTTCCTGAATTTCAGGCTCTCCCATTTTCCTGAAGGGACAGTTACAGCCAGATAGTAGTCCGAGTCCACGCGGGTCGCGTCCACGCCGGCATCGTCATGGTTGCCGTAGTCCTTGGAAAGGTCGCTCACGTAACCGGCCATCCGGACGTTGATCCCGAAGTCCAACATGCCGGGAGACTGGAGCGAAACGTCCTGGGAAGCCGCCAGCGTCTTCCTCCGCATGAGATCGCGCACCAGCATACCGTTGTCCGACATAGGCCACAAATGGAGAAGGTTGTTGCTCCCGAACTTCTGGATGACCTTCTTTCGTGCGCCGGCCAGTGCGTGTATCTTGTTGTACTCCATGGTCATGTCGGTATTCCTCCTCAAGCCGGAATCGTTGCAATTAAGGTAGATTCGTCGAGTTGGGATAGTTCACGTTATGTTTGTATTTGAGATAGACGCGCAGGGCCTGGGCAAAGGACACGGTGGACTCGACCGTCGATATCGCATAATCGCCGTCATCAAAAGACATGTCCGAGAGTTCGAAGACGGTGTTGTTGTTTCCAGGAAACGCAAAGACGTCGGTGTGCTGGAACACTGAGGGAAGATTGACCTTCCTCCAGGCGTGCATCTGCGCGCCCTGGAACTGTACCCTCTTCACCGCACCTACCGGTTCGCCGATTCGCGCTGGGTCGGCGCCTTCGTAATTTCTGAAGGGTTCCGAGCCCCATTGGGAATCAAGCATCACTTTCCCAACCAGGTCGTCCGATAGTGTTTTGAACTCAGCTATGCCGTACTTATGCCCAAGCAAGGTTGTGAGCACGGAAAAGAGGTTCGTCCGCGCCGCTGAAGCTACCCCCAGAGTCCGCTCAGGAAAACCGGAGAAGATCAGATCGAAGCGTCCATAGGGACTGACCGGGAAGCTGCTGGTAACTCCCAGCCCGTCTACATAGAAGAACCGCTTTATGTAGTTTGCGACCTTCCTTGGAGTGGCAGGCATGAGAAGTTCGGAGGCTTCACGCAAGAGAAGCGTTTCAGTATTTATCTCGGCGGCATTGAAGAACTGGGGAAGACCCGCCCCCAGAGCGATGCCGGGCATTGGGAAATCGGGGTTTCCATGCTTGATTAGCGTATGAACGGCATAGGGAGCAAGGAATAGCGGGTCCATTGTCATGAGGAAACGCCAGTAGAATTTGTTCGCCGCAGACGCAGTCTCGACTGTCCGAAGGGGATACCCGTACCAGCCGTTCGTCTGGTCCAATGAAAGGGATGAGGGGTACGAAGCGATGTGGTTGGCGTCCTGCCACATCGCGTCGGAGTACAGGTATTCCAGGTCCTTGGACGCGCCAAGACCGAAGATGGGGGAATAGATGTCGTACTCAAGGTCCTTCCAGAACCTGCTGCTGAACGCGTCGATCTCGGCGGCGACGGTAGTGTCCCATGCCTTGATGAGTTTGGCGGCAGGCAGGTTCTGTGTGCGAATGAAGTACCGCGCGGAAGGTATCACCTCGTTCGCGCTCTTTGTCACTGAGAACTCAGTCCCGGGATCAACGCCGTTGATGTCCGAATGGAGCTTGTCCGTGCCCCTCCAGAGCTCTACCGGCCCAGCCAAGGGATTCGGCTTGCCGAGCAGCTTTACGGCGTAGGAGGATTCACCGTTCAGCATCTGCCCGCGGGCCATTTCAAAGCGATAAGTGACCCGCCCATCCGGTTGAAAGAACTCAGCCTCCTGCTTGCCGTAGTCGAAGAACCTGTCGATGGGGGTGACGCTGCCGTAGGGCTCGCCTCCCCTTGCCCAGCCATTTACAACCCTGTAGTGGCCAAGGTGCTGTACTATCTCTCCTCCAAGTGCATTGGGCCTCTTGAGCGCCAGTGGAAAACCAGGGTACATCTTCACTACCCGCTGGTTCGCGAGGTCCGCGTTCTGGACAAGGCGGTCCACCCACGCCTTGACTGCGTCAATCCGGGCCTTGAGACCATCGACTGAGGGGCCGGACGGCAGATGGGTATACTTCGTAACAATCTTGACGCCGAGCTGGCGCTCGACTTGCGAAATCTTCCCACAGCGTGAGGCAGGATCAGGAGCTCCGGGATCGGTGCTGGTCAGAATCATCCCAAGCAAGATCAACTGACCATTGTCAATTCTGAAGACTGGAGCCCCAGAATCGCCGGGTTTCGCCACGTCAAAACCTGGTTTAGGAACCAGCTCGAACGAATCATATATATGACCAAAGTAGGTTAGATTCGCCGTAATTGATACTGCCTCAACGTTCTGCTCAGAAACGGTTCCTGTGGATGCTCCGAGAAAATATACATCCTCATTAAGTTGAGGTTCACCAATAGCTGAAATAAATCCCTGGTCGTGGATTTCCGAGGTAACATGTGCCGGCTGCAAATATCGAGACAAAGTTGGTTCGCCCGTCGGATACGGCTGCGTCTGATCGATCCATTCAGAAAGAAGGGCAACGACGTCCGGAGCACTTGGCTGATACACCGATTGATTTATGTTGATGTCATTCCACCCGGGATTGCTGCCGATAGCGAATGCATGCAAAACTGACGCTAGATACCAACGCTTCTCCCAGGTATTCCATTTCCAGGCACTACCCGTGGCCGTGAAATTCTTGGAGCTGTCGATAGCCGCTTTTAAGGTGTTAAGGCGAAGGCCGCAAGGGATCTGAGGGCGATGGATTGTTTCCAATGACCCACGTGGCACGGATCGACTCTCCCTCACATCTACTCGCCACCCCTCTATGTATCGAGGAATTCGGTGTTCAGGCATTATTTCGTTTGTTGCCACTTTTTTGTCGACATAGACGATTATGCCGACCTCAGGGGTTCGCCTCCCGCCAACCCTAACAAATCCAACGCCCACCGCAGAAACACCTGGTACAGCTAGGAATTGGGGCAGGTGGCACCGCTGCACGTCAATTAGTGTTTTAGTGAGTTCGCGGAGTTCCATTATCAGATTCCTCAAAAGGGTCGTGTGTTCGTGTCATCTTGGGAACATCTCCGACCAGGCTTTCACGACAACCATACATCCTTCAATTTGTACCGGCAGAGAGGTTACCGTGTCCTCGGAATGCGTGCTCGAGTAGTTAATGTGAACACCGATACCTATCTCGTCGGTCTGCTCGCTGTCTATTCGAATTGCGCTGACACTCAATTGCACAACGGCTGGCAACTGTAGGAGCTCGCCTTCGTGACGCCTCATCACATTCGTAACGAGCTCAGTTTTGGATTGCCGGTCGCCACTAACCGTATCTGTACACTCATCAAGTACGAGTTCCTTCGGCTTCAGGATTCGAGGCGACATGTCATCCGCGTTGGCCCATTCTGCCTGAATAGTGCAGTTGTTCATTGAACTCGGGACGCGCTGCCGCAAATCGCCATATGCAGCCGGTGCAGACTCGTCGAATATTACGACAATTCCGAGGCCTGTACTTGGCTCTTCCCCGTGACGGATATAACCTGGCCCAACGGCCTTCACCCACGGCAAGGTGTTGAAGAACCTACTGTTTCGATCCCGGATGAACAGCAGGTACGTTAACCGTTTATCCAAAGTCCCGCGAGTCTCTTTCGCACAGTCATCAATTGCGATCGCTGTCGGGGTGGGCATGGACACGGGCGTTGCCGTAGGCTCCGCCGTTGCCGTGGGCTCGGCCGTGGACGTAGGCTGCAGCGTGGCCGTCGCCGCTGGCTGCGTGGGCGGCAGTGCAGTCGCCGTCGCATCGCGTCCGTCGCCGCAACCGGCAATGGTCCCTATCAGCACGATTACCAATGCCAATCTGCGCAAAGCTGATGGCTCCATAGCCTTCGGACCGTCGAATTCGTCACGATTCAACTGGTGATGTGACTTCACAGTTTGCCCCCCCGTTTACATTCTGTCAATACGTATCGTCAACGAGTTCACGTACGTGCGACGATACCCCACTAGAAGATATGCCATCATCCATTACTACTGGAAAAGCCGCCGGATGGATTCATCAGGTGCGACAGCAGTGGTAGAGGCATCCTCGGTGGGTAGACGGCCCACCGAAAAAAGTGACCGTGATCAAGGGTGCCGCAGCTTTGACATACTGATGCATGCACGGTATGCTTTGATGCATGAGGACTACAATCCGGTTAAACGACGAGCTGCTGCGCGAGGCGAAGAAGATCGCCGCCGAGAGCGGCACGACCTTGACGAGCGTCATAGAGGACGCGCTCAGGGAGGCCCTCGCGCGGAGGCGGGCGAAGCCGACGCGCGAGTGGATCACACTACCCACGGACAAGGGTGGTGGCGTGATGCCCGGCGTGGACTTGAACGACTCCAAAGCATTGTGGGAACTAACGGACAAAGATCATGCAGTGCCCTGACGTCAACATACTGGTCTACTCATTCCGCGAAGACGCCGTCGATCACGGCCTTTTCAAGAAGTGGTTGGAAGGCCTCGTCAATGGTGACGAGGCCTTCGGAATGTCCGATCTAGTGCTAGGCGGTTTCCTGAGAGTTGTCACAAGCCCGAAGATATTCCATCCCCCAACGTCGATAGACCATGCGCTAACATTCGTTGAAGGGATAAGGTCCAGCCCAAACTGCATGGTCGTAGCGCCAGGACCGAGGCACTGGGATATATTTGCGCGGCTTTGCCGGACAGCAAGCGTAAAGGGTCCTATGGTCACCGACGCCTACCTCGCCGCCCTCGCCATCGAGTCCGGCTGCGAATGGGTCACGATGGACGGCGACTACGCCCGCTTCACCGGCCTCCGCTGGCGCCGCCCCTTCTGACTTTCCCTTTACCCTTCACCCTGTACCCCATCTGCCCTGATTTCACCTTACCCCTTTGCCCTTTGCCCTTCACCCATCTCCCCCTCTCCCACCGTACCCTGTACCCCGTGCCCCATACCCCCGTATAATCTCCCCAAGCCTGCGCTACGGAGACCTCCCTATGACCCTGCCCGGCGGCAAGAACGCGCTCTTCGGCGATACGCCGAAGCTGATCCTCATCGACGGCCACGCGATGGTCCACCGCGCCTGGCACGCCATCCAGCAGCCGCTGACGATCCGCACCACGGGTGAGGACGTGCGCGCGGTCTACGGCTTCACCAACTCCCTCCTCTCCAGCCTCAAGGACCTCAGGCCCACGCACGCCGCCATCGCCTTCGACCTCCCCGCGCCCACCTTCCGCCATACGCAGTTCGCCGAGTACAAGGCGCACCGGCCGCCCTCCCCTCCGGAACTGCGCGCCCAGTTCACCCGCGTCCGCAAGCTGATGCAGGCGTTCAAGGTGCCCGTCTTCGAGATCGCGGGCTTCGAGGCGGACGACGTCATCGGCACCCTTTCGCGGCAGGCGGAGGAGCAGAAGATCGAGACGATTATCCTCACCGGCGACTCCGATACGCTGCAGCTCGTTTCGCCCTGGGTAAAGGTGCTCATGAACCGCAACGTGCAGGAGCGCGTGATGTTCGATGAGAACAAGGTGCGCGAGCGGTATGGCGGCCTGGGCCCGGAAGCCGTGGCCGACTACAAGGCGCTCACCGGCGATACGTCCGACAACATCCCCGGCGTCCCCGGCATCGGCCCCAAGACCGCCCAGAAGCTGCTCCTGGACTACAAGTCCATTGAGGGCATCTACGCGCACCTGGACGAGGTCAAGCCGCCAAAGGCGCAGCAGTCCCTCCGCGACAACCGCGAGGGCGCCCAGCGCGGGAAAATGCTGACCACGATCGTCCGCGAGGCGCCGGTGGAGCTGGACCGGGAGAAGGTGCGCTTCTGGCAGTACGACCGCAAGGAGATCGTTGAGCTGCTGACGGAGATGGAGTTCTTCTCCGTCGTCCCACGCATCCCCGACCCGAAGGGCGACCCCGCCCCCGTCGCCGCGCCCACAGGCCAGGCGTCGCTGTTCGACACGGCCGACACCTCCGGCCAGATCGCCGCCGTCGAGCGCGCGCCGCGGCAGGCGAAGTACACAATCGTCGACACACTGGAGAAGCTCGACGCGATGATGAAAGAGCTGGACTCCCCCCTCGGCTTCGCGTTCGACACGGAGACGACCGCACTGGGCGCGATGGAGGCGAGCCTCGTTGGCCTCTCGTTCGCCAACACGTCGAACGAAGGGTGGTACGTCCCCGTGGGCCACAAGGCCGGGACGCAGATCCCCATGGGCGAGGCGCTGGAGCGGCTGAAGCCGGTGCTCGCCAACGACCACGTGCCCAAGTACGCCCACAACGCCAACTACGACCTGACTGTGCTTGAAAACCACGGCGTGCGGGTGGCCGGGCTCGTCTTCGACACGATGCTCGGCGCGCACCTGGTGGGCCGCAAAGCAATCGGCCTCAAGGCGCTGGCGCTGGAAATGCTCGGCGTGGAGATGACGGAGATAGCCGCCCTCATAGGCACGGGCCGCAAGCAGATCACGATGGCGGACGTCGAAATCCAGAAGGCGGCCGACTACGCCGCGGCGGACGCGGACATGACCGCCCAGCTCAAGCCGCTTCTGGAAAAGGAAGTGGCGGAGAAGGGCGCGCGCAAGGCGCTGGAGACGATGGAAATGCCGCTCGTGCCCGTGCTCGTGAAGATGCAGGTCAACGGCGTCGCCATCGACTCGGCCCTGCTCGGCGAAATGGCGAAGGAGCTCGCCGCCCAGATCGGCGAATACGAGACCGAGATCTACCAGACGGTCGGCCACTCGTTCAACATCGCATCGTCGCAGCAACTTGGCGACGTCCTTTTCAAGGAGCTGCGGCTGCCGGAGACGAAGAAGACAAAGACCGGCAGCTTCACAACGGACGCGCAGGCGCTGGAGAGCCTGAAGCAGATGATCGATTCCGGCACGGCCGCGGCGAACGTGGACCCCAAGGCGTACAAGGTGCTCGACCTGGTGCTGGAGTACCGGCAGGTCACCAAGCTCAAGTCCACTTACGTGGACTCGCTGCCGGAGATGGTGAACAAGACTACCGGCCTCATCCACACCAGCTACCACCAGGCCGGCTCTGCCACCGGCCGTGTCTCCAGCAACGAGCCTAACATCCAGAACATCCCCATCCGCACGGAGCTCGGCAGGCGCGTGCGAAAGGCCTTCATCGCCCGTGCGCCCGGCCGGACCCTCCTGGGCGCGGACTACTCGCAGATTGAGCTGCGCGTCCTGGCCCACCTCTCGCAGGACCCCGGGCTGCTCGCCGCGTTCAAGTCGGGTCAAGACATCCACAACGCCACCGCCACAATGATGTTCAACGTGGAGCCCAAACAGGTCACTGCCGAGATGCGGCGCATCGCCAAGGTGCTGAACTTCGGCGTCATCTACGGCCTCAGCCCTTTCGGCATCAGCCAGCAGACGGGCATTAACGCTGACGAGGGCAAGCGCTTCATAGACACCTATTTCGGCCGGTACCCAGGTATCCGCGAATACATTGACCGCATGAAGCACCAGGTGCGCAGGACCGGCTACGTTGAGACGCTGATGGGCCGCCGCCGGTACATCCGGAGATGAACGACCGCAATTTCCACATCCGCGGCGCCGGGGAGCGCGTGGCGATCAACACTCCCATTCAGGGCACCGCTGCGGATATCATCAAGCTGGCGATGGTGAACATCCAGCGCCGCCTGGACGACCGCAATCTGAAGTCGCTTATGAACATCCAGGTCCACGACGAGCTGATCTTCGACGCCCCTAACGACGAGATGGAAGAGATGAAGGGCATCCTGCTTGAGCTCATGCCATCCTCCATGGAGCTGGCAGTCCCCCTCAAGGTAGAGGTAAAGATGGGCCGCTCGTGGGGAGACATGGAGTGAAGACGAGAGTCCTGGGTGCTGGGTATTGGGTTTTCGGTTCGGGCCAACACCCAACAGCTAACACCTAATCCCCATTTCATGTCAATGCTCAATGACTTTGTCAGTCTTACTGCTCAGTGATTTTGTCAGTACGACTGGTTTTGGTTGAATCAGTCTCGATCTCCAAGGGTGATCTGGAGCCGGCTTTCGATCCTTGGGCGTGGAGAGGGGCGTGCTGGAGACGGGTCCGTCTCCAGCACGCCCCTCTCCACGCTTGCCCGCCTGAGCTTTTCTTCGCCTTGCTCGCAGGACTGCGGGTCTCAGGGGAGCAACCGTGCTGGCCAGCTCACGCCCCTTGTGCATGACCACGATGCGCCCGTCCAGCCGCTCCTGCACCTCTACGGTCGCCCTGGCGTATGTGCTCCGCTCGCTGTCAGGCTCGATCTGCAGGTCCTCTCCACCAAAGCTCACCGTGTTATCCGCGGCCACTGTCCGCTGGTATCGGAAGCACAGCACACTGT
>VGZY01000078.1 GCA_016872355.1 SAR202 cluster bacterium
GCCTGATCGGCCTGCCGTGCTATCTCACATTTTATACATCAGCCAGTCTCTTTTTATCTTACAAGGCCGTTAGGGCGAGATTCGCAGCCCACTGCCCACTACCCACCGCCGCCCGCGTACCACACCGACCCTGTCGTGAACGTGCACTCCGGCGAAGCCAGGAAGGCGGCGGCCGAGGCCGCCGCCTCTGCGCTCCCACCGTCGCCCGCGACGCAATTCGCGAGCACACCGCTGCCGGCCAGCTCCTTTGCCAGCGATTTCACCATTCCCCCCACACCCGCGGCCGTCGCCGAAAACGCCGCCCGCCGCGCGCCGCCACCAGGAGCATGAGGGACAACGCATACTATCCGGCCGTATCCGCGTTTTAGCATCCACGGGACGGCGGCCCCGGCGAACAAGAACAGGCCGCGCATGTTCGTTGCGTAAACGCGGTCGAAGACCTCTACAGGCGTCTCCCAGGACGGAGACTCCAATCCCGCCCCTGTCGCGAGTGTCACCAGCACGTCCAGCCGTCCCCATATCTGCACGGCCGACCGCACCGCAAACGTGGAAACGGCCGGGTCCGCCGGGTCCCCGATCACGAGCCGCCCCTCAATGCCCATCGAATCAAGGGCGTTCGCGCAGCTCTCGCCAGCCGCCCCGTCGTGGTCCACCAGCATGACCCGCGCGCCCTCCGTGCCAAGCCTGCGGGCGATGGCGAAACCCGTCCCGCTTGCTCCGCCGACGATCAAAGCAGCCTGGCTTTCGAACCGATTTTCCTGTTCCATGAGCCGTTTCCCGATTGGTGCCGGGTATTATCACGCAATTCGCGAAGTGTGTATACTTGGTGGCCGGAACCCAGAACCGAAGGAGACGCTACATGCCAAAAGCACGAAAGCCCAGCCTCACGCCCGAGGAGGCGCGGCAGCTTCACTACGAGGCGCTCGTTATCGACGCGCAGCAGCCGCCCACTACATACGGCTTTCTCTACAACGACAACATGCGAGCGAATATGAAGGAGTGCCTCGCCCAGGGACTATCCCGAGGGGAGACTTCGAGAATCATGTCCGCGATGATCGCGTCCGAGGTTCAGCATAATCCCAAAGCACGAGAGGAGTACATCAACTTCTGGCGCCGCTCCGGGGTGACGGTCGCGAGCGGCACGTACGGCGACACCGGCCCCTTCGAGACGCAGTTCGAGGACTCGGTCCGCCGCATCGCCCAGGCCCGGGGCATAATCGATTCTCTCGGCGGAGAGATGGTGCTGGTCCGCAAAGCCGCCGATATCGAGCGCGCGCACCGCACCGGCAATCACGGCCTGATCATCGACTTCCAGGATACCGTGCCCTTCGGCTCGGACCTGGACCGCGTTGAGGTCTTCTTCAACATGGGGCTGCGGGTCGTGCAGCTGACCTACAACCTGCGCAACCTCGTCGGAGACGGCTGCGCGGAGATACACAAGAGCGGCGTCACGCGTTTCGGAAAGGCGATGATCGAGAGGCTCAACAGCTTGAAGATGGTTGTCGATGTCAGCCACTCTTGCGAGCAGGTGGGGTGGGACGCTATGGATATCTCCACGTCGCCCGTCGTGGTCACCCACGCCAACCCCTCGGCGCTCGTCATGCACGACCGCGCCAAGAGCGACAAGTTTGCAAAGGCCATCGCGGACCAGGGCGGCTTCTTCGGCGTAACGATAATTCCAGGCTACCTGCAGGAGGGCTTCGAGGCGACGCTGGACCACTTCGTCGACCACGTCGAGCACCTGGTGAATGTTATGGGCATCGACCACGTGGGCATCGGCAACGACAAGTGCGGCCCCGGCCCGAGCACGGACTCGATGATAGAGTTTCCGAAGGAGATGCGTGGCGCCCGCCCCGGCGCCTTCAATTGGGCCGGCTTCCGCCCCGAGCACCGCGTCGACGGCGAGTACCACATCGTTGGGTACGAGAACTTCGCGGACTGGCCCAATCTGACGATCGCGCTCGCCCGCCGCGGCTTCAACGAGGAAGAGCTACGCAAGCTCCTCGGCCTGAACTACCTGCGCGTCTTCAGGGACATAGTGGGGTAGGGCAAAGGCGAATTATGAATCATGAAGTATGAATGATGAAGGATCGATCCGTGCGATCTTCAATTCATACTTCATAATTCATCCTTCATAATTTGCTGTCAGAGCCACCGCCTCAGCCACTCTACTATCTCCGCCCTCATCGCAGCTGTTTCGAAGTGTCCGATGGCGTATTTGCTGAGGCGCCAGGCTTCCGCCGCGCCGTCCGCCGCGTACACATCGCGCAGCTCGGCGTCTATCCTGTCCAGCCCGGCCGGCGGCGTGAGCAGGTCGTAGATGCCCGCGGTGCTCAGGTGCGGCCGGGGCGAAATCAGCGCGTTGATCTGCGCCGTGGTGAAGTGCTTCAAAAGGCCGGGCACGTAGTAGTACAGGCCGTGGCCGTCCAGGTTGCGCGCCTGGATGAGCGAATGGAAGTCCGTCAGGCAGCACAGGTCCACGCACACCTTCACGCGCTCGTCCAGCGCCGCGACCCACCACGCCATCGTGCTTCCCATCGATAGCCCTACGGTCCCGATGCGCGAGGCGTCCACGTCCGGCCTGCTCACCAGGTAGTCGATCGCTCGCAGGCTGTCATAGACCATCATCCCCCACATCACCTGGCCGTTCCAGAGCATCTCTTTGAACATCTCGGACTCCGAGCGTCCGCGTCGCTCGCCAAAGCACCATGTGTCGAAGCACAGCGCGGCGTACCCCATGCTCGTTAGAAGGTCCGCATATGGGGTGGTCTGGAGCTGAACGCGCCCCTCGATAAGTTCGTCCTTACCTAGCTCGTAGACCCTCCCGTGGGCGTGGTTGTAAAGGACCGTAGGAAGCGGGCCACGGGCGCCTTTGGGACGCACGAAGTACGCCGGGACCGGCTCGATCCCGTTGAGATCAAGCAGCAGCCTCTCCAGCACGTACACCTCGCGCTCCTCCTCCCCAAGCCTGATGACCGTGAAGCGCCGTCCCGGGTCCGGCAGGTCCCCAAGGAGTGAATAAAGCTCTTTCCGGCGGGCCACCTTGTTTCCGGTCACAGAGTACCTCCGTCCCCTTGGGGCAGACTGTTGAACAGGCACGATTCTATCCGATTGAGGGCGCTTTATGTTACCTGAACGATATGCTACGGTAAGTGACCACGCAGCGGCGGACCCAAGGAGTGTGCACGATGCCCGACAAGTTCTACACGCTGGAAGAGGCCCAGGCGCTTGTGCCGTGGCTGCAGCGTACGTTCGATGAGATAGATCCGCTCATGGCCGATGCCCGGCGGCTGGAAGATGAGCTGGGCGACATTATGGGCAAGGTGCACTCCAACGGTCACGGCGAAATGGACAAGCCGCTCGACCGCAAGCAGAAGGCCATGCGGGACCTGACTGCGCAGATCCAGCAGAAGATCGACAGCGTTATCGAGCGCGGGATCATAGTGCGCAGCGTGGACGACGGCCTGGTCGATTTCCAGTCTGTGCGTGAGGGCAGGGAGGTCTACCTGTGCTGGATAAAGGGCGAGCGGGAGATCAAATTCTGGCACGAGACGAACGTGGGCTTTGCAGGCCGCCAGCCTCTATGACACCGTTCCTGAAACGGCGCGGCGGGGGCCCTGGCTTTCAGGTCGCAGCAACATGGATACCAGCGCCGCGCCGGTTGCAAGGACAGCGCAAACGATGAGCGCGTCCCCGAAGGCGTGCTGAATCGACAGCGCGTTAACGCCGGTTGGCGTATAGCCACGATTCGTGAACTCCACGGCGTAGAAGCGCTCCCTGATAGTGAAGACGGTGCCCATGAGCGCCACGCCCACAGCGTAGGCCGCCTGGCGCCCCATGGCGATGGATGCGGACGCGGTCCCCAGCCTGTCCGGCGGCGCCGATCCCATGACGACGCTGTGGGCTACAGGCTCAAAGAGCGCACCCCCCAGCCCGGCCGCCAGAAGCGGGGCGGCTATCGCAGCATCGGAAGGCCACTCGGCCAGCCCGCTGAGCCAGAGTAGCGAAGACGCAAGCAGGAAATTGCCCCCGACCAGAAACACCCTGGGGCCGTATCTGTCCTACAGGCTCCCCGCCATGGGTCCAACCACCGTCCTCCCCACGAAGAAGGCTGAGATGAAAAGCCCCATTCGAGTGGGCGAGAACTCAAGCGCGTCCAGGAAGAAGAATGGCGCCAGGAGGATTATCGCCCCGTAAGCCATGTAGTGCCCCTGGATGGACAGCAGGCTAAACAGGTATGAACGGTCCTTGAACAGGGAAAAGTCCAGGATCGGCCTCGGCGACCGCATCTGCGTCCACACCATGAACGGCACGAAAACGGCCGCGGCCACGGCGCAGGCAATAACCACCGGCGATGTAAATCCCAGCTTTCCGCCCCTGTTGATGCAGAGAAGCACAGACGCCATGCTCGCAAAGAGCGCGAGTGCGCCGATATAGTCAAACTTGTACCTCGCCCCGCCCGGGACAGTCCGCGAAACGAATTTCCAGGCCATCACTACGCCAACCAGCCCCAGCGGCGCTCTCGCCAGGAAGACCGCCCTCCAGTCGAACAGGTCGAGCAGGACACCTCCCAGCAGTGGCCCCAGCGTGAGGCCCATACCCACGATCGCTGCCGACACCCCGAGCGCCTTTCCTCGCTCCTCCGCCGGAAAGCTGCCGGTGATTATCGCGTTCAGGTTGGATAGGACCATCGCGCCGCCGAAAGCCTGGATGAAGCGCGCGGCAAGGAACAGTGGGAAGTTCACCGCAAGGCCGGATAACGCCACGCCCACCGTGAATACCACGAAACCGGATGTAAACACCCTCCCACGGCCGAACACATCGCCTATCCACCCCATCGTTAGCAGAAGGCTAACGCTCGTGACCCAGTAAGCTACCGTAGCCCAGAGGATATTTGACGTATCGGTGTTAAATGCGTCCGCGAGAGCAGGGTAAGAAACGTTGACCATGCTGCCGTCGAGCGTGGTCATGATGTTACCGATGGAGAGGACGACGAGCACGAGCCACTTGTTGCGCAACTTCGCTTGGGCAGGCGCGGCAGGAGCGGGTTGAGTCATGGCAGGTAGGATACCACGATCGCATTGACTACGCTCCAGGAGGCAATTACACTCCGCGTATGTTGGAATACATAGTGCGTTGTACGGTGGGTTGTTCGGTAGGGGCAGGTTTGAGACCTGCCCTCATCGGATACCGGGCATGTACCTGCCTGCAACGTGCCAGGCCAACAATTGCCGGAATTCTTGGTGGCGAGGGCGGGACTCAGACCCGCCCCTACCAAAGCTGCCTTCGCTAGACGCTTGTATTTCGATGACATATTTAGTGGAGACCAGAAACATGAAAATCCTGACGGGCGGCGACCTCATCGATGGGTCTGGCCGCGACCCCATTACCAACGCTACCGTCGTCATCGACGACGAAGGGCGCATCGTCCAGGTCGGGAAGCTGAGCGGCATCCCTCCCGGGGCCGAAGTGATAGACGTTTCCGGCAGGACAATTATGCCGGGCCTGATTGACTGCCACGTCCACTTCTTCGTGGACCTGAAGCCTCTCCACGATCTGGCTGCGACCCCGATGTCGTTGCGCATGTTCGAGGCTGCGGCCAACGCCAAATCTACTCTCGACTCGGGCGTGACTTCGGTCAGGGACGCGTGCGGCACGCCCCGAGGCTTCAAGACAGCGCTTGAGCGCGGCCTCATCCCGGGGCCACGCATGAAGATCTCTATCACTCCCGTGTCCCAGACCGGCGGCCACGGCGACATGCTAATGCCCTCCGGCATCTACCATCCTCTCTTGCCGAGCGGCCTGCCCGGCAAGGACCCGGCGGAATGGCCGAACGGCGTCGCGGATGGCGTGGACGAGGTCCGGAAGTCTGTGAGGGCCATTCTCAAGGCCGGCGCGGACGTGATAAAGCTGATGGCCAGCGGCGGCGTCCTCTCCCCCGGTACCGAACCCACGTCCACACAGTTCACCCGGGAAGAGATCGCGGCTATAGTCCAGGAAGCCAAGGCCCAGGGAAAGGCCACCATGGCCCACGCCCAGTCGGCGGAAGGCATCCGCAACGCCGTCGAAAGCGGAGTCGGCTCCATTGAGCATGGCATCTTTGTCGACGAGGTAACGATGGCCGAGATGAAGCGGCGTGGCACGTTCCTCGTGCCGACGCTGCAGGCCATCCGGGCCGCCATCAGGCGTGGAGAGTCGTCGCCCGGCAGTGTCCTGCCGGAATCGATGCGAAAGGCCAGAGCGACCGCCCAGGTGCAGGTGGAAAACATCCGGCAGGCCGTCCGCTTCGGCGTTCCCGTCGCAATGGGGACCGACGCAGGCGTTGGCGAGCACGGCAGGAACGCGGAAGAGCTGGGCCTGCTCGTTGAGGCGGGTATGTCGCCGATGCAGGCCATAGTCGCCGCCACCAGGACGGCGGCTGAGTGCGCCCGCTTCACGGACGCCGGCACCCTTGAGCCCGGGAAGAGGGCAGACCTTCTAGTGGTCGATGGCAACCCCCTGAACGACCTGCGGGTGATGGAAGACAAGTCAAAGCTGCTCATGATCATGCAGGGCGGCCGAGCGCACAAGAACGCCATACAGTAGGAGTAATTGCCATGCTGCGAATGAGCGCGCCGATAGGACACCACCTTCAGGTCGGGCCCGACAAAGAAACTGAGCGCGCGGAGCTCCTCCGCAAGGCCGCCACGATGGCCGTCGACACGATAACGATCAAGTCGGTGCCGGCGGACTGGACGGACAATCACTGCCGCGAAGCCAGGGCTTTCCTGGACGCGAACGGTCTGCGCGTGGGAGAATTTACGGGCTTTGTGAAAGGCAAAGGCAGCGCCGGCGGCCTGGGCGCCTGGGACCAGGAGGACTACGACAATACTCTTGAGATTTACCGGCGTCAGCTGCGCCAGGCCAAGCTCCTCGGCGCCCACTTCGTCGGCTTCGCCCTCCTGGTGGGCATCCGCACGCCCGCCATGTGGTCGAACGAGACCTGGGAGCGCTGCCTCAAGGCCATCGGAGAACTTGTCCAGGAGGCGGAGAAGGTCGGCATCGATGTGGGAGCGCACCCCCATGTCATGACGCCGATACACTCTGTCGATCGTTACAAGGATATGCTCGACCGCATCCCCTCGCCACGACTGAAGGTGCTGATCGATCCCGTAAACATGGTCTGGCCGCACCTCATCTACCAGACAGACAGGCTGCTGAATGACATATTCGATGCGCTTGGAGAGCAGATCATTGGCGTTCACGCCAAGGACGTGGTGATCAGCGGGGGCGGGAAGGTCATCACGCACGTGGACGAGGCTGTCCCCGGCCAGGGGAACATGGACTACTTCACGATGGCCCGTCGGCTCGGGGCGCTCAAACAGGACGTGACCGTCCACGCCGAGCACTTCCCATATGCAGAGACCATCCAGGGGCAGGAGTACATCCGCTCCGTCGGTCGCCAGGTGGGCGTAGAAATCCGTTAACAAGCGGTCTCCGCCCATGAACAACTCAACGAGGTGACGACATGCTGTTTCTGAGTGCGCCGATTGGCTCGCACCTGGTTCCCGGGAAGGAAGGGGAGCAGGAGCGCAATGAGCTGGTGAAGAAGGCGGCGACGATGGACGTGAAAGCGATCACCATCAAGTCGCTGCCGGAATGGAGCGAAGCGCAGCTTTCGGAGGCCAGGTCGTTCCTGGACAGTAACGGCCTTCGCGTGGGGGAATTCAGCGGCTTCTACAAGGGCAAAAACAGCGCAGGCGGCCTTGGGGCGTGGGAGAACGACGACCGCGAATACACGAAGCAACTCTACCGTCGCCAGCTTCGCCAGGGCAAGGCACTCGGCGCACACTTAGTCGGGTTCTCTCTCTACGCTGGCCGCAAGTCCGGCGGCCTGATGTGGGCGGAAGAGACGTGGCAGCGCTGCGTTGAAGACATCCGCTGGCTGGCCCGGGAGGCGGAAAACGTCGGCATCGACGTGGCAGGACACCCCCACATACTCGGCCCGCTATGCTCGATTGACCGTTACAAGCGGCTTATCGACGCCGTTCCTTCGCCCCGGCTCAAGATACTCATGGACCCAGTGAATCTGGTTGAG
Source organism: SAR202 cluster bacterium (assembly GCA_016872355.1). Lineage (NCBI taxonomy): Bacteria > Bacillati > Chloroflexota > Dehalococcoidia > SAR202 cluster bacterium. Next base: position 8,078 of record VGZY01000078.1, read on the forward strand.
CCGTTCATGGCCTACCGCACGGGCGATCTCATCAACAAGATCTTCGACGAGCTTGGCGACTATATTACTGGCCTCCACGCCAAGGACGTGGCCCTCTCCGGAGGCGGCAATGTAGTGGCCCATGTGGACGAGGCCGTCCCCGGCCGGGGCAGTATGGACTACCACACAATTTTTCGCCGCCTCGGAAAGCTGAAACAGGATATCGCCATCCATGCGGAACACTTCCCGTATTCAGAGACCATCGAGGGCCAGCAGTACATCCGCTCCGTTGCGCGGCAGGTGGGCGTGGAGGTCCAGTGAGCCGGCCGGGTCCCCCAGGAGGCGCAAGAGGCTGTCGCTCCCATCCGCATAGGGTCGGTCAGGCAACTTTTCATTGACGACCGCGTTGTAGAGTTGACCGAGGGTGTCTCACGCCGGTTCCACAGGCCTACCAGGCAAAGCGAGCGGCCTGTAATCCTGGCTGACCGTGCGTGGGAGCAAGGCGGAGGAGGCGTGTACCTGGGCGGCGGCACAGTGCTGTTCGACGAACAGGACGGCATCTTCAAAATGTGGTACCGGACCGATTCGGTAGATGTGACGCCTCGCAAGGGCCGTTACGTCGACGATATGGCTGGGAACCTTGTTCAGAAGGGCGGCTACAAGAGCTGCTACGCAGTTTCCCGTGACGGAATAGAGTGGGAAAAACCCTCGCTTGGCCTGACGGAATTCGCCGGGTCCACGCAAAACAACATCCTGCCGCCTGCGAAAGCCTTCGGCGGATGGGAACAGCTCCGCAGGCCCAGTATCATCAAGGACTACCTGGACCCGGACCCTTCCCGTCGCTACAAGATGCTCTACATGGACAAGTTCGACGCCGGCGGCGGCGACGCCGATGTCAAATGGGGGCTCGTGCCGGCCTATTCGGCCGATGGCATTCGCTGGCGCATGTTGCCTGAGAAGGCCTATTTCCCTGCGCCGCCGTCGCGTCCAAACGGCGTCCTGTTCGGTTGGGACCCCCTTAACGAGCAGTTCGTCCACTACCACAGGGAATCCACCACGCTCCCCGCAGATGTCGATGGTCGCACCGTACGCTCAGAGCCCGCCTGTCTCCGCACTGCGAGCGACGACTTCGAGTCGTGGAGCGGGACCGTCACCGTTATCCGCAAGGGTCTGTCAGACCCGCCCGGCTGGTCGTGTCCTTACCTGGACGGCGTGCTGTACACCCCGGACCTCTATATAGGATTCCTGGCAACGAGCATCTCGAACCAGGTTGAGGACGCTCCCGCCAGTCTGTTGAACGACGTTTACAAATGGGAGTCCGGCAACGAGATGCCGGAGCTGGTCTACAGTCGCAACGGCGTCGATTGGACTCGCGCGGCGCCGCTGTGGCCGGCCCACCGCAAGGGCCTCTGGGGTACGTGGGACAGCGAGTGGGTGATGGTGTCGAAGCCAATCGTCCACGGCGACAGGATGATGGTCTACTACACCGGCAGCAACGTCCCTGCCAAGGCGCACAGGCCGGACCATCCGCAGCAGGGGATAATCTCGAAAAGGTCCGCACTCGACTACAACGGTCAGGCCATCGGTCTCGCCGTGATGCGCCGCGACGGCTTCGTCTCGATGGAGGCGTACGAGCAAGGCGGAACGTTTACAACAAAACCCGTCGTCTGCTCCGGAGACCGGCTGATCATCAACGCCCGAGCCCCAGAGCGCCCGGCAGGCCTTGTGGACGCTGATCCAATGCCGTATGGGCGCCTCACGGTCGAGCTGCTCGAGCCGTCTGGCGCTGCCGTCGCAGGCAGAGCTCGCGACGATTGCGACGCTTTCACGGGCGATGCCGTCGACCATACAGTCACATGGCGCGACAACTTCGACGTTTCGCGGCTGGCAGGCCAAACGGTCCGACTGCGCTTCCACCTGCGGAACGCCGAGATATACGCCTTCCAATTCCGCACTGCTCTACCAGAGAGGGATATCACGAATTTGCACGAGCCCGGTAGCAGGGGACACGTCTGATCGGAGCGGCTGTTCCAAAAGTGCGGGCAATATGGTGAAATAGCACAGTACCCGTGGCGCAACGCGGCAATCAGATCGATTTTCGACACCATGGAGGAAGCATGGCGCGCCCTTACGCACTGCTGAGAGCCGGGTTCCCGTATCTCAAGACAATCGGCGAATTCAAACGCACCATCTTCCCCGCCGATCTCGCCATCCGCCGCGACGGCATCATCTACTCGCTCGGGGCTGGCGCGCCCAACTACGGCAAGGGGAAGTCCGGCCCGATCTATGTGACCAACCTGAACGATGACAACTTGGGCAGCTTCGGCTTCCGGCAAGACCGTCATCGCCCTGTCAGCCCGGCCTGCACAACCCGCTTCCCATGCCAGATCGTGCTGGACGCGAAGCAGGAGCGTATTTTCATCACCGACAACGGCGCGGACCAGGTCAACATCTTTTCCGTCGACGACCACTACCCGCAGTACCTGGGCCGCTGGGGCCAGTCAGGCGCCGGCAAGGGGCAGATCAACCGGCCGTCCGGCATCGCCCTGGACGCGGAGGACAACGTCTGGGTCGTGGACTCGGAGAACCACCGCGTCCAGAAGTTCACCGCCGATGGAAAGCACCTGACATCGTTCGGCGAGCACGGGACCGGCGATGGCCAGTTCGTCTCGCCGTGGGGCATCCACATCGACGAGCTTGGGCAGATCTACATCGCCGATTGGCGCAACGACCGCATCCAGGTATTCGACCAAGATGGCCGGTTCCTCTGGAAGTTCGGGTCGCCCGGCGAAGGCAACGGCGAGTTCAGGCGGCCTGCCGGGGTGGCGGTCGATTCTGACGGAGATATTTTCGTGTGCGACTGGGGCAACAACCGGGTGCAACTCTTCACGCCGGAGGGCCGTTACGTCCAGCAGTTCCGCGGCGACGCAACGCTCTCCAAACAGACGCTCGAGCGCGCTTTCCAGCGCTCCGCCAAGCAGAAGCGCATGCGCGGCGATGCCACCGTGGAGCAAGAGAAATACTTCACCCGCCCGCGCTCAGTCCGCGTGGACCAGCGCGGCCACATGTACGTCCCTGACTTCGAGCACTACCGCATCCAGATATACAAGAAAGAGGCTTACCCTCTGGACGAGACCCAGATCCTCCCGCCGTTCAAAGTGCCGACCCTGAACGCGAACTGACAGTCCAGGGTATGGGGTATTTCAGGGTCGATCCGCTGTGACCGTACCCCGTACACTATACCCCCGCTTTGAACACCAGCACACGGCTCTTCCATATCTCGTAGGGGATGTTCTCCAGCGCCTTGTGGCCGGGGCGCTCGACCTCAAGCTGGCGGCTCAGACGCTTGGTCTGGTGGCGTCTTACGTACTCGCACCGCTCGACGAACTCGCGCAGCGTGTGCTTCTCGCCGCCCATTAGGATGTAGTCCATCCTCCCCTCATACGGCGCAAAGATGCGTTGCGTTACCTCGCCTGCCTCGTCGTACAGCTCCCGCACCAGGCGGTCGCGGCTCCGCTCGTACCGTCGCTGCGACGATCCTCCCGCGCGGTGCCGGTTCTTGACGTAGCGCGAGTCCGACTTCGAAGCCACCATCTCGCCGCCCTCGAACACACCCACCGCAAACTTCCCCAGCCGCAGCAACACCACGCCGATCGTCAGCTCCTGCTCCAGTATCTCAACAAGGTCTGCCGTCTCCGAGCCCGCAAACACGGCGTCCTCCTCCACCGGGAACGGCGGTATCACGGCAATGGTTGTGTCAGCCATCGCGAATACGACAAGCCCGGTCTCCGACTCCTCCACCTGCCGCACGACTTCGCCGACCAGCGCCGCCGTCGCCGCGTCCAGCTCACGCCTGAGAAGTATATCCACGCCCGCTTTGCCGACGGACTCCGGTTTCAGGTAAATCGTGTGCCGGCACGCGCCCGGCGCCTCGATCTCCTTGAGACGGTGGGCCAGCTTTGCCTTGCTGGCCCAGTAGCGGTCCGTGATGACCAGGTCGGGACGGGATGCCGGAAGCTCCAAAACTGCCTCATGTTGAGTAATGCCGTTGCGCGCCGCGCGCCGTTTCCGGTATTCTAGCACCTCGGCGCGGCGTGCCGGGGTATGCTACCCTGAATGCATTGCGCAGCGCGTTCGGAGGGTATGGATTTGCGAATAGTCATCGGCGCCGACCACGGGGGTTACCCGCTCAAGGGACCGCTCAAGGAGCTTGTAGCAGGCCTCGGCCACCAGGTGGTGGACGTGGGCGCCCACACCAACGACCCTCTGGACGACTACCCCGACTTCGCAAAGGCCGTTGCTGAGGCAATCGCACACGGGGAAGGCGACCGCGGCATCGTGCTGTGCGGCAGTGGGGTAGGGGCCGCAGTTGTCGCGAACAAGGTCGCCGGTGTCCGAGCAAGCGTTTGCCACGACACCTACTCGGCGAAGCAGGGCGTCGAGCACGATGACATGAACGTGCTCTGCCTGGGCGCGCGCATCATCGGCGACGTCACAGCGAAGGAGCTCGTCACCGCGTTCCTCTCAGGCAAGTTCCTGGACCAGGAAAAGTACCGCCGCCGTCTCAACAAGGTCCTCGCCATCGAGGCCGCGTGGGCGGGGCGGGGACGGCAGTGAGCAGTGGGCAGTGAGCAGTCGACTAACAGCCGAATACACGGATACACTAGCAAAAGAAAAGGCCGGAGCAATCGTTCTCCGGCCTTTTCTTTTCACTATCTTCGGCTGCCAGCTCACTGCTAACTGCCCACTGCTCACTGCCGCCCTACACGTACTCCGCGCCGATCAGCACCACCACCGGCCGCTGCGTGCGCTCAGCCTCTTCGAACGCCACGGAAATCCGCTCGGCGTCCGCGTCCGTCTCTACCAGATAATAGTTCAGCGTCCAAGCGTGCAGCGTCGGCTCGGTGAACCGCGCGGCGGAGTCCTTCGTAACGCCGCGGCGCGTCCAGCCGCGGTAGCCCACGAACATCACCAGCGGCAGGTTCACGTCCACCGCGAGGCCGCGAATGGAGTCGCCGGACTCGAACATGCCCGTGTTCTGGATCATGACCACAGGCTTTTTTCCGCCTACCCACAGGCCCAGCGCGATAGGCATTCCCTCAGCCTCGCGGCAGATGGGGACTATCTTCATCTTGGGGTCCGTGGACAGGAGCTGGTACATGAAGTTGCTCTCAGTGTCCGGCAACCAGACTACGTGAGTAACCCCGTTCTTGTGCAGTTCCTTCTGGACGGTGAGCGGGGACAGGTGGGCTTCAGCGTGAACGGCCATCAAGTGTTCCTTTCGACCCTGCGGAATATCTCGCACATTGTATAGGCGCCCGTTGGCACGGTCAACACGCCCAAAGCTAAATTTGCATTGGTGCAGTGATAGTGTCAGGGGTTAAGGGAGCAGTGAAAATGTCAGTCTATGAAAGAACTGACAATGAGCGAGAGAGAGGCTAAACGAACGGTAGTGTTGAACGCTGTCCTTGAGAAGCGATTGACAAAGGCTCAAGCTGCCACGGCATTGGGGGTATCGGAGCGCCAGGTATGGAGGCTTCTGGCGACCTACCGGAAGGATGGAGCGGCAGGGCTGGTCCATGGCAATCGAGGAC
>VGZY01000079.1 GCA_016872355.1 SAR202 cluster bacterium
GCCCCTCCAGAACAAGGTTCAGTATCTGTGCTCTCTTCGCTTCTCGCTCGGTCAAATGTAGTCCTCTCATGGACTGACATATTCACTGAGCAGTTACCTACTGACAATATCACTGAGCAAAGACAGAGAGGGTGTTGGGTGCTGGGTGTTGGGTGCTGGGTTTCGGACCGAGGTACTTCATAATTCATACTTCATACTTCATAATTTGCCCCGAAACTTCCCGTGGAGTCACACACATGGTCAACGAGATCGTTTACATGGACGCCGCCGAGACGGCGGAGCGGATTCGGGCGAAGGACGTATCGCCGGTGGAGGTTGCGCGGGCGCACCTGGAGCGCATCGAGTCGGTCAATCCGAAGCTGAACGCCATTGTGACGCACGCGCCGGGGGTGGAGGAGCGCGCCCGAGAAGCGGAGGCGGCGATCATGCGGGGGGAGGTGTGGGGGCCGCTGCACGGGGTGCCGTACACGATCAAGGACTGCGTGGACACCGCGGGGATACGGACGACCCAGGGGTCCAGGCTGTTCGCGGACAACGTGCCTTCAGAGGACGCGACGGTGGTGAAGCGGCTTAAGGCGGCCGGCGGCATCATGCTGGGGAAGACGAACATGCCGGAGTTCGCGTTCTGGTGGGAGACGGGGAACGCGATATTCGGCTTCACGGACAACCCGTACAAGAAGGGCTACACGGCCGGGGGGTCGAGCGGGGGAGAGGCGGCGGCCATCGCGACAGGCATGTCGCCGCTCGGCATAGGCAGCGACGTGGGCGGCTCGATACGGCTACCGGCGGGCCACTGCGGCGTCGTGGGGCTCAAGCCCACCCACGGCCGCGTGCCGCTGACGGGGCACCACCCGAACATGCTGCTCAGGTACATGCACGTGGGGCCGATGGCGCGGTCCGTCAGGGACATCGCGCTGGCGATGGAGGTGATCGAGGGGCCGGATGGGATCGACAGCTACTGTGTGGCGAGGCAGCAGTCGGCAGTCAGCAGTCAGCAGTCGGCCAGACAAACCAGGAATGTGCCGGCCTCCGGCTCTCGGATTGGCCGACTGCCGACTACCAACGACCAACTACCACTCCGCGTGGCCTGGTGCGCGGAGGGCGGGTTCGACCCGGTGGACCCGGCGGTGCAGGCGACCGTGAGGAATGCTGCGAAGGCGCTGGCGGATGCGGGGTGCGCGGTGGAGGAGGTGGGCCTGGAGTGGTGGCGTGAGCTTGACGGGCAGACGATGACGCTCTCGATCTACTCCGCGGAGGGTACGCAGTACCTTGCGCCGATCATCAAGGGGCGGGAGGAGCTGCTGGCGCCGCCGATGCAGCGGCGGCTGAAGATGGTGGACCCCACGTTTGAGGACTATCTGAAGGCGAACGCGGACGTGGACCGTCTGCGGGCTAGGGTAGCGGAGCTCTTCAGGTCTTATGACATTCTGCTGCTGCCAACGTGCCCGCTGCCACCGCTGCCGCACGACACGCGCGAGCCGGTAGTCAACGGGCGGACGGTGCACCCGCGCTCGACGCTCCGGCTGACGGTGCCGTTCGACCTGACCGGATCGCCGGCGGTCAGCCTGCCGTTCGGGTGGACGGCGGACGGCTTGCCAATCGGCGTGCAGCTTGTCGGCAGGCACTGGGAGGACGGTACGGTGCTGCAGACGGCGGCGGCGCTGGAGGTGTCGGCGGAGAGGCGAATAGTGAATTTGGAATAGTGATTAGTGAATTGAGCACTGCGCGCCATACAAACAATCTGCGTGATCTGCGTAATCTGCGGATAATTCATACGCTTTAGATCCTCATCCGGAAACGCATGCCGACCTGTTCGAAGCCCTCCCGGCGGTAGAACTCCTCCTGGCGGAGGCCGTTCGGCGGCGTGCCGAGCTCCACTACGCGGCAGCCGTGGGCGCGCGCGACGGCGAGGGCGTGCTCGACTAGCTGCGCGCCGACCGATCGGCTGCGGTGCTCGGGGACCACGTACATCTCCTGGATGACGGCGTAACGGCCGGCGGTACGCATCGCCGTCTGGAACGAAAGCGTGCAGACTCCGACTACCTGAGAGTCCTCTTCCGCGACGATAACCGAGCCCGCGCCCTCATTAGCAGCGACGCTCTGGAAGGCCGGGACCGCGGACTCGTAGGGGATAGGCCTCGCTCCCAGCTCTTCCAGGAGGCAATTGACGAGCTCGATGACCTTCTCGGCGTCCCTGGCAGTTGCAGTCCTGGTTTTCATCCGCCCCTCACGCTATTCGGAATGGTTGAGAATGGTATCACAGAAAGCCGCAACCAGTTTCGCGCCGAGCGGGCGGGACATTGACCGGGCGCTGAGGCGGACTTAGAATTCGGTGCGGTGACCACGCGATTGTTCAGCGCACGAACGGTGCAAGCCTCCACAATATGCTCTTCAACTCGCTCGTTTTCTTCATCTTCTTCCCCCTAGTGTACGCGGGATAATTGCTGACGCAGCGGTGGCTGCGCGTGCAGAACACGCTGCTGCTCGTCGCGAGTTACATCTTCTACGGCTGGTGGGACTGGCGTTTCCTGGGCCTCATCGCGTTGACGACAGTTGTCGACTTCGCGATGTCCAACCTGATCCACACCAGCAATGACGCCCTCCGCCGCAAGGCGTTCCTGGTCTTTTCCATCGTCTTCAACCTGGGCATCCTGGGGTTCTTCAAGTACTTCAACTTCTTCGAGGACAGTGCGGTCTCCCTGCTAAAGATGTTCGGCATGCAGCCGGACTTTTTCACGCTGAAGATACTGCTGCCGGTAGGCATTTCTTTCTACACGTTCCAGTCGATGAGCTACACGATCGATGTCTATCGCGGCGCGCTCAAACCGACGCGGAACCTGTTTGACTACGCGCTGTTCGTGTCGTTTTTCCCTCAGCTGGTCGCGGGGCCTATCGAGCGGGTGCCGCACCTGCTGCCGCAGGTGACGGGGAAGAGGACGATCACCTGGGAAGGCATCAACTCCGGCCTGGCGCTGCTCGTGTGGGGCTTCTTCAAGAAGGTGGTCATAGCGGACATGGTCGGCCTGATTGCGGACGAGATCTTCAACGGTTACGACGACCTGCACGGTATAGTCATCCTCATCGGCATGCTGGCGTTCACGGTTCAGATATACGCGGACTTCTCGGCGTACTCGGACATCGCGCGCGGCCTGTCGAAGATGATGGGCTTCGACCTGATGGTGAACTTCCGGTTGCCGTACTTCGCCCGCAACCCGGCGGACTTCTGGCGGCGGTGGCACATATCGCTGTCGTCGTGGATACGCGACTACCTGTACATCCCGCTCGGCGGCAACCGCGGCGGGAAGTGGAAGACTTATCGCAACATCTTCGTGGCCATGGCGCTTTCCGGCCTGTGGCACGGGGCGGCGTGGAACTTCGTCTTGTGGGGGGTGTACCACGGCGCGCCGCAGGTGGGCCACCGGGCGTGGCTGGACCGCTTCCCGCCGCCGAAGGACAGGCCGCCGGGCGGGTGGCAGAGCAACGCGCTCGTTGTGGCCCAGGTGGCTGGCATGTTCACGCTGACAGTAATCGGCTGGGTGCTGTTCCGCAGCCGCAGCATGGACCAGATCGTGGGGATGTTCACCCACCTGGGCTTTGGGGTAACTGACCAGGCGCTGGATCTTGGATACCAGCTTGCATACTTCACGCTGCCGCTGGTCGTTGTGCAGGTCTTCCAGCTTGCGAAGAACGAGCTGCACCTGTTCGAAGGGATCCGCGCGCCGGCGCAGGTCGCCGTGTACACGTACCTGATCGTGATGTCGCTGGCCTTCGCGCTGAGGGCGCCGAGCGAGTTTATCTACTTCCAGTTCTAGGGGCAGATTATTTCACAACTATCAAATGCACAATACCAGTACGAGATCAAACCGAATAACAGCGTCCAGAGTGATCCTCACAGTCCTCAGTGTGTTTGTCCTAGTTCTCATGGCCAATTTTGCGGCCCTGGTACTTCTCAAATCGGCCGAGAATGGGAATAGGGGTTATTGGCGAATAGGCGCAATGTGGAACCTTCTGGGCAGAATGGAGGAGCCTACCGACTGGCTAGTTCTGGGTGACTCCAGTGGGTTCCGGGGATTTGACCCAGCTGTCTGGCAGGACGCAACAGGCGAAAAGGCGATTAACCTTTCAGCGACTGTGCAAGTCGTGTCAGCCGGTTACGCAATGCTTCTGAAAGGTTACATTGAGCGGTTTGGAGCGCCCAAGGCGGTTATTGTTATTCACACTTACGATGCCTGGTACCGCGAAGTGGACACCTTAGCGGTCGGCCAGACTCCGCTTTGGGGTATTTGGGAGAATAGATCGGCTGGTTTGTTCTCGATTGTCCAGAGCGCAAAAATACTGCTGACCAAAATCTTTCCGATTTACTACAGCGATACGTCGCTGCCTTCACTGGTGCTTCGACCATACACTATTAGGTTTACTGCAAATCCGCTCACTATTGCTACCAATCGGGCCAGAGTCGCGGATAACGGTTTTGAACCTGCCCCAGGAACGGAAACGGATTCGGTGGTTTCGGACTTGGCCGGACATCTCCGATTCGTTTCGCGGGTGGCAGGTCGGAACGTGGAATTGTCCGACGTTAATAAAGCGGCGCTTCACCAACTCGGCGAACTTTCAGATCAATATGAATTTGATATCTACCTTGTTAACGGCCCGATTCATACGAACCTCAATGATGACCGAGACTTCCAAAACCACTATTCAAAACTCCGACAGGCCTTGACTGAAGAGATAGGTCCCTTCAAACGCTTGCATCTGTTACCGGGTGAACCCAAGACCTTTGAAACACATCAACTATTTAATTCAATTGACCACGTCACCGGCGAGAGCGCCGAATCATACACCCGGTGGCTTGCGGATAGGGTTGCACGGTAGAGAAACGGTGGCATGGCGTCATCGAATTCGTAGGTGAAGGCGGTGCCCAGAATGCCCAAATGGGAGGAGTCATACGTTGGGCGGCTCCGGTCAGTGGTGGGCAACCGGCGGCTGATTACAGCTGGCGTGCGGGCGGCGATTGTGGACGAGCAGGGGAGGTTCCTGTTCATCAGGCGTCGTGACAATGGGAACTGGGGGATGGTGGAGGGTGGCGTTGATCTGGGCGATTCCATCATGGAGACGCTGGCCAAAGAGGTCAAGGAAGAGACCGGACTGGACGTGGTAAGGGCGACGCTGGTGGCGGTCTACTCCGAGAAGCGGTTCTGGTTCACCAACGTTTGGGGCAACGAGCACCAGATGGTGAATTTTGTGTTCCGCGTGGACGAGTGGAGCGGCACCCTGGCGCCTCAGACGGACGAGTCCACGGATGCGCGCTTCTTCCCCGTGGACGAGCTGCCCGAAGACCACTTCTGGTACCGCGAGACGATCGCGGATGTGCTGGAGTTCGACGGGACCGTGCGGGTGAAGTGAATAGTGAATTTGGAATAGTGAATAGTGAATTGGAAGCCGATGAAGTCGGCCCCAGGGCCGGGGCGGCTTTCGGATCCTGCTACTCCTGCTTCATCCACGTTGAGGCGAGGCCGGGGTAGCCGGCGCTCATCCTGGCGAGCGTTTCTTCCGCAACGAAGACGAATGTCGCGGTGGCCTGCGCCGCAATAGTGCCGTCAGGCAGTACCGCGCTGCCCTCCGTTTTGACCAGGCCGCGGCCCTTCTCCGCCAGCTTGCCCACCGCCGTCACCTCCTGCCCAATCAGCACCGGCTTGCGGAACCGCACCTCCATCTTTGCCGTCATCGTCCATTTCCCCTCAAGAAGCGAGACGCGGCTCATGACCTCGTCCAGCAGCGCGCTTATGACGCCGCCGTGTAGGTATCCAGGGAAGCCCTGGTGCTCGGGGCGGGCGGTGTAGCGCGTGAGAATGCGGTCTCCCTCCACCTCGAACCGCAGGCGCATCCCGGTCTCGTTGCGTGGGCCACAGGCGAAGCAGAGGCCGTAGTCGGTGTCGTCGTTAAGGGGCAGCATGGCGCTCCTTGGGAATGACGAAGTACAAATTACAAATTATGAGTTGGGAGGACTTTCCAGGAGCTTTTTGAGGGCTTTGGCGTCGGTCTCTATCTGGTTCTTGACCATGACCTGCATCATTGGGCCGAACAGGCCGCCCATCAGGCCTGTCTCGGCCTGGCCTGTCAGGGTCAGCTTTGTGCCGCCGTCAGGAAGGGCGTGCACGGACACGGTCGCCTCCAGCGGGATGGGGCCGGACTTAGTCTTGAACGCGAATCTCTTGTTTAGCTCGAAGCGAGTGGTATTGAACACAGACTCCACGTGCCTGCCCATGACGATGCGTACAACCTTCACGCGCGTGCCCACGCCGAGCGGTCCGGGTGTGATGGCCTCGGAGACCGTGACGCCGCTCTGCCACCTGGTGTTGTTCCTGGGGTCCGCGATGAAGCTGAACACTTCCTCAAGAGGCCGGGCGATAATAACGCTGTGGGTCACGGATAGCATTGGGTCTCCTCCCACATGATATATTACACGCACCTTTACGCTGGAGACATCCGCCATGGCTACCGTTAGAGACCTCCTGTCGCAAATTGACGGGATGGTCGAGGAGATTGTCCGCACACACCAGGACCTCATACGGATCCCCTCCGTGAACACCGGGACCATGCCGACCGGCAACGAGACGCCGGTAGCGAAGCACGTCGCCGACTGGCTCGCGAAGGACGGCATCAAGTCCGAGATACTGGAATCCGCGCCGGGACGCGGGAGCATCATCGCCCGCATGGAGGGCGCGAGCGGCAAGGCCGGCCTGATGCTGATGTCGCACCTAGACGTGGTGCCGGTGGAGGACGAGAGCAAGTGGAGCGTGCCGCCCTTCGGTGGAATGCTCAAGAACGGCCGCGTATATGGTCGTGGTGCCTCCGATTGCAAGTCGCTGCTCACCGCGCAGATGTTCGCGATGCGGACGCTGAAGCGCAGCGGCGTCAAGCTCAAGGAGGGCCTGATACTGGCTTCGGGCGCAGACGAGGAGCACGGGGGACGGTACGGTTTCGGGTGGATTGCGAAGCACCACCCCGAGAAGATCATGGCGAAGTACGCCGTGAATGAGGGCGGCGGCTACCCTACGGAGACCGCGGCGGGGACGGCCTACGTGATGAACCTTGGGGAGAAGGGCCGGCTGCAGGTTGAGCTTACGATCAAGGGGACGAGCGCGCACGCCTCCATGCCGTGGACGGGCACGAACGCGCTCTTCAAGCTGGCGCAGGTGCTGCAGCGCATTGAGGCCTACGAGCCCGTCCGAGACACCTCTGCCGAGATGTTCAAGTCGCTTTCGCTCTTCGCCATCGAGGACAAGCCGTCCCCGGAAAACATCGACTCGATCGTCTCGGAACTTGAGAAGACGAACAAGAGCATGTCGATCTTTCTCAAGGCGGCATCCCGCATGACCTTCACCCCCACGATGATCCGCGGCGGCATCAAGTCCAACAGCGTGCCGGAGTCGATCCGGCTGACGTGCGATGTCCGCACCCTGCCGTTCCAGGACGACAAGTACGTCCGCAAGGAGATCGAGAAGTGCCTTGAGGGCATCGACGGCGTGGACATCGACATCGATTACATGGCGGTCCCGACCGACTCGCCGTACGGGACGAAGTTCACGGACGAGATCAAGAAGGCGACGATCCAGGCGCTGGGCCGTGACGACCTCCAGTGGATACCCGGCTTGTGCGTGGGCTTCACTGACTCGCGCTTCACACGCGAGCTCGGGATACAGACCTACGACTTCGCCGGCACGCACCCGGACGATGACCCGCTCGCGTGCAAAGTGCACGGGACCGACGAGTCCGAGGGCGTAGCGAGCCTTGTTAGCTCCACGAAGGTGATGCTGGCGCTGGCGCACAACATGCTTGTGTGAGGGCGCCGTCTAGTGATGACGAATTGTCAGGGGTACCGGAGGTATCCGGCACGTGTCAATCAATACTCTTTTTAGGCAGGTCGACGACGGTGCTCACGAGGTGGTCGAACTGCTTCAAGCGCTAGTTCGAATACCGTCCGTTAACACTGGAACGACACCCACAGGCAATGAGACACCCGTCGCGGAGTACGCGCGCGATTGGTTGAGTCGCGAGTCAATCACCGCGGAAGTAATTGAATCCGAACTATCGAGGGGGAGCCTGGTCGCTCGTATGCAGGGCAGATCACCTGATAATGGCCTGCTTATGATGTCTCACCTGGATGTCGTCCCCGTCGAGAACGAGAACAAGTGGCGGTTCGCACCGTTCTCGGGGACCCTGCATGAGGGCAAGGTCTACGGCAGGGGCGCTTCCGACTGCAAAGCCCTGCTTGCGGCTCAGATGTATGCCATGGCGGTCCTCAAGCGCAGTCATGTGAGCCTCACGGAAGGTCTTGTTCTCGCATCCGGCGCGGATGAGGAGCACGGAGGCAGGCGCGGCTTTGGGTGGCTATCGCAACACTGTCCCGAAAAGATACGAGCCCGGTACGCTGTGAATGAGGGCGGAGGTTATCCGGTTTCGACCCCGTCGGGGCCGGCATACATGCTCAATCTGGGGGAAAAGGGTCGAATTCAGATTGAGATTACTATCAGAGGCGCGAGCGCACACGCTGCGCTTCCCTGGACAGGCGACAATCCCTTTTTCAGGCTCTCTGAGGTTCTGAGGCGCCTGCAAGCCTACGCGCCTGTCCTAGACACATCCTCCGAGATGTTTGGCTGTGTTTCCCTTTATGGAATAGACGTCCGTCCAACCCCTGAAAACATCGACGACATTCTTGCGACTCTTGAGGGGCATGACAAGTTGGCGGCAGTTATTCTGCGCGCCGCGTCAAGATTGACGATCACACCCACGATGGTTAAAGGCGGAGTCAAGTCAAACAGTGTGCCGGATTCGATCCGCCTCACATGCGATGTTCGTACCCTTCCTTACCAGAGTGCGGGCTACGTGCGCGCGGAACTTGCCGGGCTGCTTGAAGGCCTCCCGGATATCGATGTGGAGATGGATGTCATGGGCGTTTCAAACGCTTCCCCATGGAAATCACCGTTTGTTGACCTCATCAAGAGGGCGACCGTTCTGGCAACGGGGAGGCAAGACATTCACTTCATTCCTGGGCTGTGCGTAGGTTTCTCCGATTCCAGGTTTATGCGGCCCCTTGGAGTTGACACTTACGACTTTGAAGGGATGCACCCGGACGAGGACGCTCTGAAGTGCAACGTCCACGGGACTGATGAGTACACGAGCGTCGCGTCCCTGTTGATCAAGTGCAAGACCATGCTCGCCCTGGCCCACGAAACGCTGGTCTGAGGGGAGTGACCGGAAGCAGCGATTCACCCCTTCCAGCGCCGGCCGTGTTTTTCCACCATCTTCCAGTTGAGCCGTGCCCCCAGTCCCGGGCCTCCGGGAAAGTAGAGGTAGCCGCCCTCCACGCGCTCGTGAGGTTCGATCATTTCAGCGCGGTATGGGGCCTCCAGAATAGCGTGCTCCAGCGCGAACGAGTCGGGGACGGCGGTGTGGACGTGTGCGCTGGCGAGCAGGGCAGGGGGGCCCCAAGGGCAATGGCAGGAGGTCTTGACGCCGCGCTTGCTGGCCTCCAGGCCCGCGCGGGCAGCCACACCCACGCCGCCGCAACGCAGGATGTCCTGCATGATGATGTCTACGCGCGCATGAGTGATGAGGTCCGCGAAATAGGCCTCTCCGTAATCGGAGCCCCCGGCAACCAGCGCCATCTCGATCTTGTCGCGCAGTCCATGGAAATCTCCCCCACGGGTCTCGGAGATGATGGGGTCTTCGAACCAGGTCACGCCGAGCCTGTGTAGCTCCTCTGCGATGGCGGGGGCGGTCTCCTGGTTGAACGCTCCGTGGCAGTCCACCTGCAGGGCGACCATGGGGCCGACGGCGGTGCGCATTGCCTGAACACGGGCAAGACTCTCTCCCCACGTAGCCTTGGCCTCGGCGACCGTCCCTTTACCTTTCACTCCGCCGAAGGGATCGCTCTTGATAATGGTGAAACCGCGCTCGACAGCCAGCTCGGCTGCCTTGCCGAAGTCAGCGGGGGTGCGTCCCCTGGTAGCGCGGAGATATCGGTTTATGTTCCCGTACAGGAGTTGCCTTTCCTTTGGCTGCCCTCCCAGCGCCTCGGTCATGGTGACACCGCGGTGCTGGGCCTGGAGGTCGACTATCGCGTTTCGGAGCACGCCAATGGGCGATGCTAGGTCGCTGCTGGCCCGCAGCTCGGCGTCCGTTAAGCCAAGGAGACCCTCAATATCGCGCTCGCTGGTTATGGGCCTGCCCCGCACCTTTTCCAGCGCCTCCACGACCAGCTTGTCGCGGTTGCCGGGTCCCCTCGCGTTTTGAAACTCCACAGCGGCGCTCGCCCCTTCGGAGTCTGTGATTTCCACGAACGACCAGCTTTTGATGTCGTTGAATTGCACCAGGGCGAACTCGGCGCGCTCAAGCCGTATCTCTGGGAGCATCGGCACCTCTCATATTCGCGAAATCAGCACCCGAGCTAATCTACCACATCCACTAGTGCCGAGTGGGATTGGGTGCTAAACTCACTGTAGGGAAGGGGGCCGCCAGAGATGGAAGGACTTGTAATGCACCGGACGCCGCCGGCTAAGCTGCCGACGATGGTGCTCGCCCTCGCGGGCTGGCCGGACGCCGCCGAGTCAGCGACAACGGTGGTGAAGTACCTCGTTCGCAAGCTTAAAGCGACCAAGTTCGCCGACATCGACCCCGATGAGTTCTATGAGTTCAGCCTCAACAGGCCCCAGACGAAGATCAATGCGAGAGGCGAGCGGGAAATCGTCTGGCAGGCGAACAATTTCTACTTCTACTCGCCTGAAGACGAGTCCCAGGGTCTCCTTCTCTACAGCGGCACCGAGCCAAACCTGAAGTGGAGATCGTACTGCAAGCTGGTCCTCGATATGGCGGAATCGTGCGGGGTGCAGCGGGTTATTTCTCTCGGCGCGCTGCTGGACGCGGTGCCGCACACTCGTGAGGTGAGGATCACAGGCAGGGCCAACGAACCCTCCCTGGCCCGAAAGCTCGAGGACATGGGTGTGCGCGAGTCCGGCTACCAGGGACCGTGCGGAATCACTACCGCCCTGATGGATGCTGCCGGAACGCGGGGAATGGCCATGGGGAGCCTGTGCGCGCACAACCCCCATTACGTTACCTCTGCACCAAATCCCAAGGCCAGCTACGCGCTGCTGACGCGGCTGCTGGAGACAGTGACGATAGACGTGGACCCGGCGGATATGAGGGCTTCCGCAAGCACATACGAAGTGGATGTAAACAAGGCCATCAGCGCCAAGGCGGATGTGCATGATTACGTGCGCCGGCTTGAGCGCAGCTTCGACGTTCTCTATCCGCGCGAGGCGGACCTGCCGAACGCTTCCGTGGTAGTTGAAGAGATCGAAGAGTTTCTCAAGAAGAGGAACCCGCCGAACCCCGGTGGCTAAAGGTCAGGCCGCGGATGGGACAGAAGGCTCCGAGAGGAAGTAGTATGGGATGTGCCAGACGCCCAGTGTTCCCATATCCACGGTGACCCGCCGACCGCTCGCCTGCCGCACAACGCCCCTCGCTCCGTGACGCGGCCCTCCAACGATATTCCCGTGGTAGACAACCTCGCGACCCGGCGCAAGAGCCCGTACAGCGACTGCGCGGCCCCCTTCGGAATCCCTCGCCGGCATTCCCGGCATCGGTAGCTGTCCTTTCCTCGTGCTTGCCTGATTGCGATTCATTTAGGGCTTCCCTCAGACCAGTTGTACTGGACAAGTCTAGAACAATATAGAACAGACCGGCCGTACTGTCAAGATTCGGGTTGCCAAAGGCGCGCAAGGTGTTACAATCAAATCTGCCGACGGCCGGCATGTAGTTGCCGGCGCAATTATTCTCTGCAGGTATTCACATGCGGCTAGCTGGCAAAGTTGCTCTCATAACCGGCGGCGCCGGCGAGATGGGCCAGGCCAAGGCGAAGCTCTTTGCCGTGGAGGGAGCGGCTGTGGCAGTGGCGGATATCATTGAGGCGGCGGGGGAAGCGGTGGTCAGGGATATCCGGCAGGCGGGTGGCAAGGCCATGTTCGTCAAGCTGGACGTTTCATCTGAGACGGACTGGGCGGCCGCCGTGGCAAACGTGGAGAAGCGCTTCGGCAAGCTGGACGTGCTCGTGAACAACGCGGGGATATACCAGACAACGCAGGTGGAAAGCACCTCTGTTGAAGAGTGGGACCGGACAATGGCGGTCAATGCCCGGGGGGTGTTCCTCGGGGTAAAGCACGTCATACCGGCGATGCGCAGGGCCCGCGGCGGCTCCATAGTGAACATCTCGTCAACGACCGGCATCGTCGGGGGGACCAGAGGGAGCGCTTACGGCGCATCGAAAGGGGCCGTAAGGGCGTTCACCAAGTTCGCCGCAATACAGCTGGCCAAAGACGGCATACGCGTCAACTCTATCCACCCCGGACCCATCGACACGCCACTGATCGCCGTGAACATCGGCACGCCCGAAGGCCGGGCGGCGTCAGTTTCACGCGTCCCACTTGGCCGCATAGGGACGCCTGCAGATGTTGCCTATGGCGCCCTTTACCTCGCCTCCGACGAGTCATCGTTCGTCACCGGCTCCGAGCTGGTGATCGACGGCGGCCTGACGGCGCAGTAACCCAGAGGGCAGCCATCTCTCCTCCAGACCTCCTCGATCACCTCGACCTTGCGCGCCCGCTCGTCTCCCGCGGCCGTTTCGGCATCGTGGTCGATTAAGACGGAACGATATCCCGAATTGCGCCCCGGCCGGACCTCGCCGTAGTGTCGCCCCGCTCCGCGGCCGCGCTGCGCCAAATGGTAGGCAAGGCGGCGCTGGTCAGCGTGATGTCCGGGCGCGAGGTGGATGACCTGCGGAAACGGGCCGGAATAACGGGCGCGCTGTACGTGGGCAACCACGGCGTCGAGTACCTCGACGGTGCGCGACTGGAAGTCGTGCCCGGAGTCGGTGAGCACCACGACCTTATCGAACGCCTCCTCGCGCACATCCGCCGGACCGTGCAGGACTCCGGGCTCGTGTTCCAGGACAAGCGGTACAGCGCCTCGGTACACTTCCGGCTATCGAAGGACCATGAAAAGGCCCGTCAGGCGATTGAGGAAGCGACCGCAGCATCCCCGGACGCGGCCGCGCTGGAGATATTCTGGGGCAAGCAGGTGCTGGAGATACGCGCCCCGCTGGGCGTGAACAAGGGCTACGCCATGCGGAAGCTCGTCGCGGAGTACCGGCTGGACGCGGCAATGTTCCTGGGCGACGACATCACGGACCTGGATGCTATCATGGCCGTGCGGGAGATGTCCGGGAGGCATGGCTTTACTGGGCTTGGAGTGGCCGTGGCGCACCATGATTCGCCCGCAGCAGTGCTGGATGGGTCCGACTGTGTGCTGAACGGCGTGGACGAGGTGGACGCGTTCCTGGAGTGGCTGGCGGGGGTGCTGGGGGGGGGTAGACGGGCGGCGTCGGTTAGCTGTTGCAGAAGTGGGCGGCCGCCATATCGGCCGCCCACTGCTGTTATTTATTGGACCGTTATTGTGCCGGTCATGCCGCCGTGCAGCTCGCAGGC
>VGZY01000080.1 GCA_016872355.1 SAR202 cluster bacterium
ACGGATTCGGTCGTGGCCCGAGCGGCCACGTACTTGCCTGGCGCCGCCGCCGCCGGGGAAGTTGGCGCCGCTTGTGCGACCCCTGTTGGCGTGGGCTGTCCTGGAGGGCCGGCCGTGGCGGTGTCGTCTTCGTCCTTCGCGCCTCCGCACGCGATGGCAATCAGCATCGCCAGGGATAATGCGAGCGGTACGAGGACCAGGAACAGGCTTCTTCTCAACAGCATCGTATTATACTCCTAGTGTGGTGTGGGAGTGTGTCTACCCTGCGGGTCGCCATCCGATTGCCGTTTATGCCCTCTTTGACCAAGTGAACAGTGGTGTCAGTTTATTGCGCACTACTTCTATATCACAAAAGCGCCTAAGAATGCAATACAGGCAACGGAGTCAGTCAGGCTCATTGCGAAATACAGCGAAAACAGGCGCACATGCTTTATTCAGGTGAAATATGCGGCAGCATGAGTCTTGGCCAGGGAAGACAAAAGGCCCGCCCGGCGGAATCGCCAAGCGGGCCTTTCAATCAACTAAGGCGTCCCTTGAACGCCTGCATCAGTGGCTTACTGGCCCAGGACCGGGTTCCAGTATGCGGCGTCAAGGAAGCTGACGCTCTTGTACTTCTTGGACCGGTTGCCCGGGTTGTTCAGGTTGTCGATGCCGTCCTCGAAGTACAGCATATCGTGACTCGGGCTGTTGCCCGTCGTGCCGTTCCTCGGCACGTTGCGCAGGTTGTTGCGCTTGGTGCGCAGCGCGCGCAGGATGCCTGAGTACGCAAGGCCGTTCACATGCATCTGGAGCTCCGCGTTGGTGCGGAACAGCGCCTTGCCGAGCTCGATCCTGCGCGGGCTGAATGTGCCGATGACCTGTCCCTCGACGTACATGTTCTGCATCGTCTTGGCATAGCCTGAGATGTCCGCAGGGTACGTGCCAGCGGGGGCCATGGTCCCGTACGCGTCCTTCCACTTCGGGTCGGGGCCGGTGGGCGCTACGCCCTGCTCGCCGCGGGTGCTGAAGTACGTTCCGGCGCCGGGGAAGCCCTGGTGAGTGGCGATCGGGATGAATCGCTGGTTGCCGGACGACCACGGGTTCACGCCGCCCTCTGTGTGGGTGGACCACTCATAGTACAGCGTGGGGTTGATAATCCTGTTTTGTGAGGCAAACGTTGTGCTGTTTTCCTTAAAGGTCAGCTCGATGCCGACTTCCCTCAGGTCGCCCTGCAGGAGCTGAATGTACGGCAGGTACGGGCCGTAGGACTCCATGTGGAGGCGCAGGCGTCCGCCGCCGTCCTTGCGGTCCAGGTAGCCGTCGTCGTTTGCGTCCTTGTAGCCCAGCTTGGCCAGGAGCGCCTTCGCGCCGGCCACGTCGCGCTGGATATTCAGGTACCGGACCTTGTCATCCGGCGCGTAAGGCGTGCTGGGATGCGGCGCGATGTTCTGCGGCACTGCAAGGCCGGCGGCAAGCGACTCGTTGGCGCTCACGCGGTTCCAGGCCTTTGAGAGCGCCAGGCGGAAGTCGTACGTCCTCAGCAGGGCGCCGACCTCCATGTCGTTCTGGACCTCCTGGCTGATGCCGATAATCGTGTCGCCGCCGTCAAGGGCCGGGTACTTCATGACCGTGTAGTCGCCCTTGTCCATGTTCGCCAGGTACAGCGGCAGCTCGGACAGGTCGAGGGCGTTGCGGTTGAAGTCCGCCTCGCCGGCCATCATCCTGAAGACGGCCACGTCGCGGCTCTCGACCACGAATTGCTCAACTCCGTCCAGGTACGGGAGCTGGTTGCCCTCGGGGTCAACCCCGAAGAAGTAGTGGTTGCGCTCGAAGATGTTGCGGCCGGGAGAATAGGACTTTGTGATCCATGAGCCGCGCCAGGGGATGTAGTGATCGCCTTTGTAGATGTAGTTCGGGTCGTACGTCGTCGGGATCGTCGTCGAGGGGATGCCGGAGAAGGCGCGAACGTTGCGGACGAAGGTGAAGAGGCGGACCCAGTCGGGCTGGTTGTGCTTTGTCAGCAGCGCCGGGATCTCGGCGGCGTTGTACTTGGTGTGGTAGCGCTTGAAGACGTGCGACGGCGAGATGAAGCAGCGCGGGCAGCCCCTCTGGCCGGAATAGACCGTCACGGCCGAGGAAGGCGAGAACGAGAACTGGGGATCGTCGAACGAAATCTGAAAATTCCACTCGTCGATGACCTTGAACTTGAAGTCCTTGCCCGTGATCGGCGAGAGGAGGTCCGCCGGCAGGCCGGGCATGAGCTCCTTGTTTAGTGTCAGGTCCTCGATGGCGAACCTGTGGTTTTCCATTGTGACGGGATAGCCGTCCGACCACCTTGCGCCCTTGCGGAGGGTGAAGGTATAGGTGCGGCCGTCGGCGGATGCTTGGAAGTCCTTGAATGCGCTCGGGATCATGTACTGGCCCGTCGGGTCCAGGCTAAGTCCGCCGGAAGTGCTGAAAATACCATCGACTGCGATCAGGCCTGTGTCCGTGTAGCGCATGACGCCGCCGTACACGCCGATCTCATCCGAAGGAGGATAGATCTTCACGTCCTCGCGGACGGGCAGGCGCTGCTCGAGGGGCAGGATCTTGCCCGCCTTCACGAGGGCGGCGGACATCGGGGACTCCTTGAACTGGGTCGGGATTGGACCCTGGTAGTAGTCGGCGTCCACGAACACGCTGTCGGGCGTGGCGCGGGCGGCCACGTACTTGAAGCCGGGCGCGGACGCCGCGGGCTGGGTGCCTTTGGTGCGCTGCGGCGGGGGCTTCGAGAAGCCGTCCGGCGCGGCCTGCGCCTGTTCCGGCGCCGCGGGCTGAGCGGCGGGCATGGCCGGGGCAGCGGGCTGGGGCGCCGCGGGCTTCTGAGGTGTTGTGGGAGCGTTGGACGTAATTGCCGTCGCGGCCGGGGCCGCGGGCGCGGGGGCCTGGGGCTCCTGCGCTTCATCGCCCGCGCATGCTATGAGCGCGAACATGGAAGCGGAAAGGACAAGGGTCATGAGGACCAGGACTCGTCTGCTCGACATTGGGTCATCTCCTTGCTTGAGTTGCATTCAGGCGGTCCAATTAACGCTAAAGCCCACGGTTCTGCTGCGCGCTAGCCTCCTTTCGCACACTCTGGGCCAATCAGTAGTTCACTCATGTAGCGCGGCCCTGTATTCGCAGCCCGATTTGGGGGACCGGTACCGGGCGTAGAAAGGGTACAAGCACACCGCTTCCGCGTGGCCTGTACAGATACTACGGATGTCCTACCCAGTCGGATTTCAGAAGGGAGCACAATTTCCGAAAACGAAGGTGAGGACCGTCCACAGGCGCCGGAACGGTCCGTTCCGGCGCTCATTCTTCGCACCGGTGGCGTCATGCCCAGTCCTGATCTCGCCGAAATGTCCGTACAATTGTAAGAATGGCTACGGAAGAAACTAAACAGACGACGGCACCATATCAATGTGCAGTCCAAATGTCAATTGCACATAGTTGCCCGATGCATTCGCGGTAAGGTACGCGCGGCTCACCTGTTCTCACCAGGCGGCCCGCGTGCTAAGATGCGGAAAGGCATCAGCATGGAGTATCCGAATTGACAGGCGTAGTCACCGGCAACGGCGCAAGGCATGATCCGCAAGAGAAGGCGGTCGCGCGGCTGTGGGCCAACGCCGGCTCGGTGCCGGCCTGGATAGTCACCGAGGATGGCGCGCGACTGAAGGTTGTCTATGCCGGCAGGCCAAGCAGCAAGGCGGGGCCGGACTTCCGGGACTGCGTTCTTGTGAATGAGGCCGGTGAGAGAATCGAAGGCGATGTGGAGGTCCACCTGGATGAGGACGGCTGGCGGAGACACGGTCACCACCGGGACCCTTCATACAACGGCGTCGTTCTTCACCTCGTATTCCACCAATCGCGCCGGTCGTCCACCGCGCACAGCTCAGGCACCACGGCGCCCGTAGCACTCATTTCATCCCTCACAACAATAGGTCCCGCCGGGACGGGTCCGGCGCCCGCCGGCACGGTCGCAGGCGGTCCGGCAGCCGTTCTGGACGCAGCGGGCGACGCCCGTTTCCTGGCCAGGAGCAAAGGCCTTGCAGGAGATATCGAGCGCCTCGGTCAGGACCAGGCTGCCTACGCGGCTTTCATGGACAGCATGGGATTCGCCGGAAACCGCAAGGCCTTCGGTGACCTCTCAGCCAGAGCGAACTATCGTCTCCTGTCCACCTTGGCGGCGGAGCCGGCGGAGACACGACTGTTGGCGGCGCAATCGCTTCTCCTGAAAACGGCCGGCCTTATGCACCGGGTCGAAGACCCCTCCCTGGTCCGAAGGTTGGCCGGCATAGCGCCCTTCCTGCCTCGGTCAAGGGCTATGCGCGACGATGCGTGGCACACCTTCCTCGTACGCCCGGCGAACCACCCGGCGAGAAGACTGGTGGGCGTGGCGTGCGTGGTAGACCGGTCATTCAAGTCAGGCTTTGCAGAGACGATTTTGCAGGCTGCCGTCTCAGGCGCCCCAGCGTCCGTTCGCGCCTCACTGCAGGCGGAGCCTTGGATAGGCGCAGGGAAGGCGGCAGAGTCAGCCGTAAACGTTGCATTGCCCTTCGCCCACACGATGGGCTCATTGCGGAGGGATGCCGGGCTGCAGGCCAAGGCCATCGCTGCATACAGGGGTTTCCCGGCGCCGGCGGAAAATGAGATCACCCGTGAGGCCAGGGTAATTGTGGAACGGCGATTGGGTCCCGTCGAAGTCAAGACTGCCCGGCGGGCCCAGGGGCTGATTCATCTTTACAGGGGATACGTCGCGTCCGGCGCTATGGCAGGACGGGCCGGACAGGCGTTGGCGTCACCTGGGGCGGCCCCGATATGATCGCCATCACTTCCTGCGCGCGCTGGAATTCGCCGCTGGCCTCGTAGAGCTGGGCCGCCTTCTCCAGGTCGGCCAGCCCCGGCACCGTCACCCCGCTATTGAGGTAGAGCACTCCTCGGTTCCGGTATGCGTCGGCGAACTCCGCGTCAAGCTCGATCGCCTTGTTGAAGTCTTCCAGGGACTTCTGCCGGTTGTTGAGCCTGTAATAAAGCAGGCCGCGCCCGTGGTAGGCCTCTACGTACTTCGGGTTCAGCTCGATCGCGGCGTCGAAGTCCTCCATCGCCTGGTCGTTGATGTTCTCGTGGTAGTATGCGATTCCCCTGTAGAAGTAGCTGTTCGCAAAGTTCGGCTCAACACGCGTAACAATATCGAACTGGGGGATCGACTCCTTGTACTGGCCCGCCTGGAGCAGGGCGACACCCTGGGTGAAGTTGAACAGAACGTCCGGAGGGCGTGACGTCGGCGTGGGAACGGGTGTTTCGGAAGGTGTCGGGGTTGCCTCGGGCGTCGCCGTCGCCTCGGGAGTCGGGGTGGGGGAGGGTGGCTCGGGCGTCGGCTCCGGCGTCGACGTGCACGCTACAAAGGCCAGCGCGATGACGAAAATCGCCGGGAGCAGGGTGAGCCTGGCTTGAACTTTCATATTCCTCCGCGCGAATGGGGGCGGTCACCACGTTCCGCAACGTGACTGTAGAATATCACAACGCCGGAATCCGGTTAATGGTTACTCTGAGAGGGAGAGTGCAATGCTGCGCAGCCTTGAAGGAAAAAGCCCGAGGGTCCATCCCACGGCGTTCGTTAGCGAGACGGCCTACCTGATAGGAGACGTTGAAATTGGCGAGGGCTCCAGCGTATGGCCGGGGACGGTCATCCGCGCCGATATGGGTAAGATTACCATCGGCAAGTTCACCTGTATCCAGGACAACTCGGTTGTCCACGGTGACGCCGATGTGCTTATCGGGGACATGGTCGTAATTGGCCATCGCGTGCTCTGCCACGCCGCCAGGGTAGGGGACCGCACGCTCATCGGCAGCGGCTCGACCGTCAACGACGGAGTTGTCATAGGCGCGGACAGCCTTATTGCATCCGGCGCCATGGTCATTGAGCGAATGGATATACCGGCGCGCTCAATGGTGGTGGGCATCCCGGCCCGCGTAAAGTCGCAGGTAGAAGATCGCCACATGGAACTCATCCGCCACACATGCGAAAGCTACATAGAGAAAACGAAGCGCTACAAGAAGCAGGGAAACCTCGAGTGAAGGGTGTTAGGTGCTGTTCTGGCTTACATTTCCTCCGGCGCGCTCATGCTCATGAGCCCCAGGCAGCGGGCCAGGACTGTCTTTGCGGCGTCCACGAGCTTCAGGCGCGCCTTCGTGTACGGCAGGTCCCCGGGCTCGCTTGAGACGACGCGGCACTGCTGGTAGAACCAGTGGAACGCCGTTGCCAGGTCCATCGCGAAGTGCGGCAAATGGTGCGGCTCCAGGTTCCGCGCCATCATCTCGATGAGCTCCGGCAGCGAGAGCATCTTCTTGATGAGGGCCTGCTCGGCCTCGTGCGCCAGCAGGGAAAGGTCGCCGTCCGAGTAGTCTATGCCGCGCTCAGCGGCCAGGCGGAGAATGCCCGCAATTCTCGCGTGGGCATACTGCACGTAGTAGACTGGGTTCTCTGCCGACTGCTTCTTGGCAAGCTCCAGGTCGAACTCCATCTGGCTGTCCGCCGACCGCGAAAGGAACACGAACCGGCACGCGTCCGCGCCCACTTCTTCCACGAGTTCGTGAAGGGTGATCATGTCGCCCGTCCGCTTGGACACCCGCACCACCTCGTTCCCGCGCTTGAGCGTCACCAGCTGCGTTATGAGCACGGTGAGCGCCTTATTCGGCGCGCCGATCGCCGCCGCGGAAGCCTTCACCCGCGGTACGTGGCCGTGGTGGTCGGCGCCCCAGATATCGATCACCTTCTCGAACTTGCGCTCAAAGAACTTGTTGTAGTGGTACGCGATGTCGGATGCAAAATAGGTTGGGTGGCCCGTGTTGCGGACCAGCACGTTCTCCTTATTCTTATTGTCCTCGTCCATCAGCGCGGGGGAGGTGAACCAGGTCGCCCCGTCGTGTTCGGATAGGTAGCCGCGCTCCTCCAGCACCGCCATGATCTTCTTGAACTGGCCGCCGGTGTAGAGCGACCGCTCGCTGAACCAGTTGTCGAACGTCACGCGAAGGCTGTCCAGATCGGCCCGGATGGACTCAATGTTCATCTGCATCCCCAGCATCCCCACCTTTTCCATCGCCTGCGCCTCGGGCATGCTGAGAAACCCTTCGCCGTGCTTTTCGCCAATCGCCCTCGCAAGTTCCGTGACATACCCCCCGCGGTACCCGTTCTCCGGCACTTCAGCCTCCCGCCCGCACACCTGCAGGTAGCGCGCCCACAGGCTCTTCATGAACAGCTCCCACTGGTTGCCTGAGTCGTTGATGTAGTACTCGCGCTGGATGTCGTAACCAGCGGCCTCCATGACGCTGCAGAGCGCGCTCCCGAACACAGCGCCCCGCGCGTGGCCAACGTGCAGCGGTCCGGTCGGGTTGCCGCTCACAAACTCCACCTGCATCCTCACCCCTGCGCCGGCGTCTACCCTGCCGTAATCCGAGCCCGCCGCGCGGATGGTGTCCACCTGGGATGCCGTCCACGCCGGATTGAGCGCCATGTTGAGGAACCCAGGGCGCGCCGCCCATGCCTTGCTCACGGGGCCGTCCGTGCCTATAAGCGGCGCAAGAGTTTCCGCGATCTTCATCGGGTTCATGCGCAGCGGCTTTGCCAGCTTCATCGGCGTGCTGGTGGCAATGTCCCCGTGCTCGGCGTTCTGGGGCCGCTCGAGCGTGATCCGGTCGACGGGCGCTTCCGGCAACAGGCCCTTCTTGACCGCCTCGTCCAGGGCCTGCCGGATTATCGCCGAAATTTCGTGGTGGATTGCCATTCTCGTCTCGCATCTGTTGTGGATTGTGAAAAATGTTACACCCAATATAGCAAATAGGGGAGTAGTAACCCGCCCCTGATATCGGAGTCGGACCCGAATGCGCCACCGTCCGGCGGGCGAGGGCGATTGATGTGTTCACTCCATGGCCGTACAATGGACTATCTTGCACTTTACTTAACATTGGACGCCATGTATCGTCGCAAACTTCTGAAAGCTGCCTCGTCCGGGCCGGAGGCCATTCTGCTCCTGGTGGCGATGTCTCTTGCGCTCTTCGCGACGGGTTGCAAGAGCGGCCCAACGGCGGAAGAGCAGGCCGTCGAGAGCTACCTGCGCGGTGCAGAGCTCCAGCGGCAGGGGAGTATGCGCGCGGCCGGGGACGCTTACTCCGACGCCGTCCGCCTTGACCCCGGCTACGCTGAAGCCTACGCCGGGCGCGGCTATATTTTCTACGTCCACAACAACTTTCAAAGCGCCATCCTGGACCTCAATCGGGCCATCGCGCTCAAGCCGGACCTCGCCGTCGCCTACAGTTACCGTGGAATGGCGTATGAGGGGATGCCCAACGACCAGAGCGCCCTCCTGAACTTAACCAGGGCCATTGAGCTGGACCCCCGCCTCAAGGAAGCTTACTACCGGAGGGCGACACTCTTCGTAAGGGCGGGAGACATCGAGGCGGCGATAGACGACCTTACGGAGGTCATCGCCCTGGACCCGGAGAACACGGACTACTACGTCGAACGTGCACAGGCGTACGCCGCCATCGGCGACCGTTCCCGGGCGGCCCTCGACCTTGAGAAGGTCATCGCCCTTGCCCGGGACGACGAGACCCGCGCCGCCGCGCGCCGCCTCCTGCTCGCCCTCCAGCAGGCCGAGCCCAGGTAGCCGCGGGCCGGGAGCGGCGCATTTCACCCCCACAGCATCGTGGGACTGATTGACTTGCCGCAATCGGCGCCTATAATTACACATTTATTTCCCGGCGACAGGGGCCGGCTGGTCGAGGAAGGCCTATTTGGCGCGCTCGGAAGCGGAAGTGAGAAAGTTACCGATCATCGGCGGCATCCGGAGGCAGGACGCACTGTGGCTTGTGTCCATGTCGTTCATGCAGTTCGCCATGCTCATGCCCATCTCCAGCTTCGTCGCCGCCGCGCCCTTCATTAAGGAAGAGTGGGGCCTCACCAACACCCAGGCCGGCGCCGTATTCTCCTCATACCTCGCCGCGTACGCCGTCGCCGCGCTGTTCATCATCCCCCTGAGTGACCGGCTCGGCCCCAAGCGCATACTCATCGGCGCTGTGGTCCTTTCCGTCGCCACCCAGGTCCTCTTCCCCATCGTCGCGGGCAACTTCGTCGTCGCCATCATCCTCCGCGCCCTGACAGGCATCGGCTTCCTCGGCGTCTACATGCCGGGCCTCAGGATCATTTCGGAGCGCTTCAAAGGCAGCGGCCGCGGGTCGGCCGTCGGGCTATACGTTACCTTCCAGTACGCCGCCAATAGCCTATCGCTGGCGATAACCGGCATCTTGATGGCCAGCATGGCATGGAGGGACGCCTACCTCTACATAGCCGTCCTCTCCGCTATCAGCCTCCCGCTCGCGATTGTGCTCATGTCAAGGTCCAACGTTTCCCACAACGGCAGCGGCGCCCGTGGCCTGCTTAACGTTGGGGTGCTCAAGGTGGCCTCCATTCGCTACCTGATCGCGGGCTACTCTATCCACGCGCTCAACCTTTACACAGTGCGCGCATGGCTGCCCGTCTTCCTGACCGGCGTTCAGATAGCCGGGGGCGCATCCCTTACAGAGGCGGCCGTAACCGGCGCGACGGTCGGCGGCTTCGCCCTCACGGTCGGCTCCATTGGCCCGCTTATGGGCGGAGCCATATCCGACAGGTTCGGTCGCGCCGTCTCCGCCATGACCATATTCTCGCTCTCCGTCGTCTGCTTCCTCGCCATCGGCTGGCTGGGCAGCATGCCGTGGATCATGATCGTCGGCGTCGCGGTCATCCTCGGGTGGTCGGTCGCCGCCGATTCCGCCATCTACTCCACGGGTATCACGGAGGTGTCCAACCCCACGCAGCTCGGCTCCGCAATGGCCCTCCAGGCCTTCGTCGGCGTCATGAGCGGCTTCATCGGCCCCATCATGTTCGGCGGCCTGCTGGACCTGGTTAACGAAGAAGACAGATGGGCCTTCGGCTTCTCCGCACTTGGCGTCCTGGCCGTGATCGGCATCCTCGCCCTGGTCCGCCTTCGGTCGCTCCCCCAGAGCTGCGTCATGGCTAAAGGCAAGGGCTAGGGCGGGTCCATGGCATCGGTTACAGTCCGCAGTACAACCCACTACCGCCAGCAGGTCACAACCTCGTCCCACACGCTCGTCGCTGATGAGCCGATGGACAAGGGCGGCGACGACGCCGGTTCCAGCCCCACGGAGCTCCTTGTCGCCGCGCTCGCTTCCTGCACCTCCATCACCATTCAGATGTACGCCCGCCGCAAGGGCTGGCCTCTCGAGGCGGTGACCGTTCACGCCACACACGAGCGCATCCCGATTGTGCCGCGCCCCCAAGACCCGGCCGTCCCGCCCAACCGCGAGACGATCGCCCTGGACATCCAGTTGAAGGGTGATCTCACCGAGGAGCAGCGCGCCCGCATCCAGGAGATCGCTCGCAGGTGCCCTGTCCACCGCACTCTGGACGCGCGCCCGGAAATATCGGACACTGTGCGAATTATCAAAGAGGAGAGCACCTGATGGCTGAGCTTCGGAAGAACCGCGCCAAGCACAAGATCCACAACGGTGAGTGCGCCTTCATAGCGATGGGGTACATGAACCCCGAGCTGATCGAGTTCCTGGCCCAGTTCGGATTCGACGGGGCATGGATCGAGACCGAGCACGGCCCCGGCAGCTTCGAAGACATCCAGAACATGACGCGCGCGTGCGACGTGTGGGGCATCTCCTCGGTCGTCCGCGTGAACCTGAACGACTACGGCTGGGTCTACCGCACGCTGGACATGGGCGCGCAGTCGATCGTCATTCCCCACGTAAACACGGCCCAGGAGGCGAAGGACTTCGTCCACGCCGCCAAGTTCAAGCCAATCGGCCTGCGCGGCATGTACACGAGCCGCCAGGGTCTCGGTGTGAAGGACTACTTCCAGAAAGCGAACGACGAGACACTGCTCTGTATCCTGATAGAGGATATCGTCGGCCTCAACAACCTCCCGGAGATCCTGAAGGTCGATAACATCGACGTCTTTTTCATAGCTAACGGCGACCTGGCCCAGAGTATGGGCTACATCGGCCAGAACAACCACCCGGAGGTCCTCGCGGCGGCTGACCGCGGATACAAGATGATCCGGGACGCCGGCCGCATCGCGGGCGCGCTCGTTGTCGATTCCAATGTGGAGACATACATCAAGAAAGGGGTAAAATTCTTCGCCGTCCCCTGGACCCCATGGGTGGAGTCCGGCGCAAAGAATTTCCTGGAGAAAGCCTCCCGCGCCGAAAAGTCGCTCAAGGGTTAGGGCCCGTCCAGTCTTCGTAGGGGCGCCCCGATTCATCGGGGCGCCCCTACAAAATCCGCCCATTGACGCCACAGTCATGCCTCCCCATCCTCATTCCCAACACCCAACACCCAACACCCAACACCCAACACCCAACACCCTCTTCCCCTTTACCCGTCACCCTTTACCCTTTACCCTATTCCCATGCCCAACGTCGCCCACCAGCTCCAGCTTCACTTCGACCCCGCTCACGTCGCCATTCTCCGGCGCATCGCGGACGCCGCCGGCCGAAACGGCGCGCGCGCCTACCTTGTCGGCGGGGCGTCGCGCGATGCCATTCTCGGCGTGCCTCACCTGGACCTGGATGTCATGTATCACGGCGGGGGCCCCGACCTGCCGGACGCCATCGCCGCAGGTACCGGCGGGAGCGTAACCGCGCGCACGGAGTTCGGCACGGCGAAATTGGAAATCGAGGGCCTTCTGGTGGACCTTGCCATTGCGCGCAGGGAGACCTACCCTCACCCCGGCGCGCTGCCGGAAGTCTTTCCCGGCACGCTGGAAGAGGACGCGGCGCGCCGCGACTTCTCCATCAACGCAATCGCCGTATCGCTCTCACAAGGAACGTGGGGTGACCTCTTCGACCCGCACCACGGGTTCGAGGACATTAAGAGCGGCACGGTGCGCGCCCTGCACGGCAGGAGCTTCGCGGACGACGCAACCCGCATCCTCCGCGCCGCGCGATACGCCGGCCGACTTGGCTTCAGGCTGGACGGTGCAACCGCCGCGTGGCTGGCGCGCGACATGCATCACCTTGGCGCCATCAGCGGAGACCGCGTCCGACACGAGCTGGTTCGCATCTTCCGTGAGCCGGAGGTGAGCGAAATCCTGGCGATGCTGGAGGCCTGGGGAGCATTCCGCGCCGTGCTTCCCGAATGGATTGTTGACGCGGCCACGCTGGCGTCTGCCGGCAAAGCCGCAGCGGAGCCGGGGCCCCAGCGGGACGCGCGCATGTTGGCGCTCCTGGCCTATGCGGTGGCCCCGGGCAGGGTGGAAGCGCTTCTGGACCGTCTGCGCCCGGACGCCGAAGGAATCAAGGCGGTCCGGGACGTGCATGCCGTCAAGTCGCGTTACCCGCAGCTTGCAGAGCCGTCCCTCAAGGGGAGCGACCTCGTGTTCGCCCTGCGCGGAATGGATCCCGCCGCCGTCGAAGTCTGCGCCCTCGTCGCCGGGGACGCTTTGGTGCAGGGGAGGCTCCTGGACTATCTCAGCAGGCTGCGCGCCATCCGCCCGTCACTGACCGGCGACGACCTTCTTTCCCTGGGCGTCCCAGAGGGGCCAATGGTGGGCAGGCTGCTCCGTGAGTTGCATGTCGCCCGGCTGGACGGCCATTTGCGCTCCCGCGATGAAGAGATCGCCTTCTTGCGCGCCAGGCTGCCGGGCGCGTAATATTCCGACTGACTGGACCCGAATGCTGCTCAGGGCCGAAAAGGCGGAGTCTGCCTCTGTAGAGACTCCCGCCGAAAAAGCGACCCGCTCCGTCAGGCTGCGATACGCGCTCTATGCGGGGATCGTTGTGGCCGCCGCGGTGTTCCTGCCCATGGTCGCCGGCAGGCTCGCCGAAGAGACCGGCCTTGGCGAGTCCTTCGTCGGCTCGCTCTTCGTCGCCGCCACGACGTCGCTCCCGGAGGTTGTCGTCACAATTGTCGCCGTGCGAATGGGCGCTCCCGACCTGGCGCTGGGGAATATCCTCGGCAGCAATCTCTTCAACGTGGTAATTCTCGGCCTCGACGAGTTCTGGTACACCCCGGGCCTGATCCTTGAGGACGCGTCTCCGCACAAAGTCTTCTCGGTCCTTGGGGTCCTCCTTATGTATGGCGCCATCGCCCTCTGGACCACCCCTCTACGCGGCCTTATCACGCGGCGCATCGCCGGCCTGTCACTGGGGGCGTGGCTACTCGTCGCCATTTACGCCTCCACCCAGGTCACCCTGTTCCTTCTGACGTGAGACGGGCTGGGACACATGGATCCAGGAAACACGCAGGACGCCACGATATCCGTCACGACAGAGGCCGGCGACACCATTTCGGTAGGGGCGGGTCTCAGACCCACCTGCATCAACTAATTCGATTTCCGAGCATGCGAATCTCGGTCTAACGGCCTTGTAAGATAAAAAGAGACTGGCTGATGTATAAAATGTGAGATAGCGCGGCAGGCCGATCAG
>VGZY01000081.1 GCA_016872355.1 SAR202 cluster bacterium
CTTGTGCCGAGAGCCGGCATAATGCCACGAGAATGAACGCCTACACGCTGGGCAGAACCAGCGCTGTCGGCCGTTGGCATAGTGCCCGTTCTTCGAGAGCATGTGTGAACATTGCGGACACCGTTTTGGGGGGCCATGGGCACTCCTCAAAAACTTGATGATTTTTCAAAACCATGGTAGCCGCCTTACAAAGCCGTTGCCAGTCCATAGGATCACACATTTTCTGCAAATATGCCCGCATCGACCGGCTCTCATAGGCGTCGTCGACGTCGTGGACGTGGTACACGAGGCCGCCCGGCCGGGCGTACTTCTCGGTCGCCAGGAGCGCGGCCTCCTCCATCGTCCTCATCAAGTGCCGCTGCATCACTGCCCACGCCGGCGGCGCGGACACATCCGTTGCGGTGATGGTGGTGATGTTGGCCGTAAGGCCCGCATCAGCTGTGGTGGTCAACGCACCCTCCCTAATCCTTCTGTCTTAACCGACTGCCGACTGCCAACTTCCAACTGCTAACTTCCAACTACCTGCCCCCCGGCACCCAGCTTGCGCAGTACGCCTGCGCCCACTTCTGCGTGATGTGGACCGTCCTGATCGTGTAGCCGTTGTGGTGCGGCTGGGCCTCCGCGTCAGCCCAGGCCATCGCGCCCTCGATGGTGGGGAGCTCGGCGATCCAGACCCTGCGCCAGTCCTCCTGGACGTCGATAAGCTGAAAGACCTCCAGCCGCGTCAGGCCGTGGTCCTTCGCCACTTTCCTCAACGCCGCCTCGCGGGACGCGTCGCCGCGCTGCTGCGGGGACGTGAGGTCGTACTCATGTATGTTGCGCTCGAAGACGACGGTCACGAAGCTGTCCGTGTCCGCCTTGAGTGGCGGGATGTTGCGCGGGTCAGGCGGAGGAAGCTTGGCGACGGGCTTTGCGGGGTTGGTGACCCAGGAGGCGTAGTAGTCGATACCGAGCCGTCGGGCGAGCTGGTACTCGTAGAAGCCGTACCGGCCGTACGGCGGCGCGATCTCCGCCGCGATCCACTCTTCGGCGCCGTCGAGGGCGGGGAACTCGATCTGCCAGAAGCGCTGCCACGACTTCTGCGGCGACATGAGCTTAAACCCCTCCAGCCGCATCATACCGTGCTTATGGGCGACGGAGAGCATCAGCTCAACGTGCTCCTCGGACGCGGCGCGCTGCTCCTCCTTCGTAAGGCGCTCCCACGATGGCAGCCTGCCGCCTTTGTAGAGGACGACAATGGAGTCCTTGGAGATGGACGGTCCCATAACGTTACCTCGCAGTCCCGCCGGTCGCGGACCCTAGTTGTTCGCCGGCCAGAGGCGCTCCAGTGGGTGGCCAGTGCCGGCTGTCGCTGCGCTGCCCCTATCCACCTTCCGACCCGCCTGGAACACGTCCACGACGTTCTTCAGATCTGCCACGTCCCTTGAAGGGTCGCCGTTCACGACGAGGATATCGACCTCTTTGCCGGGCTCCAGGCTGCCTACCTTGTCGTCTATCCAGCAGGACTTTGCGGCGTTCAGCGTCGCGGCGGTGAGCGCCTGCATCGCCGTCATGCCGCCCTTGACGTGGTAGACCACCTCGTTGTGGAACTGTCCGAGGGTGTGTTTGCCCCAGGCGGCGTCCGACCCGGCGGCCATCTTCACCCCGGCCTTGTGCATGCGGAAGAAGGACTCCAGAATGAAGTCGCGCATCTTCATCCGGTGGTCCTGCACGGCTTGCTCCTCGGGTGTAAGGCCGAACTTGGCCTTCTTCTCCTCGGTCGCGTTGATGATAATGGAGGTGCCGTAGATGGTCATATTGACCATCGCGCCCTGCTTGAGGATGCGCTCGGTCACGTCCGGGCGGTAGACGTTGTTGCCGTTCTCATCGTGGTGCCGGGCGTGGATGATCGTATCGACGCCGGCGTCCAGGCAGTTGAGCATCCCCTGCGCGGTCATGCAGTGCGCGCCGGTGTGCTTGCCAAACTTGTGAGCCTCCTCGACAATCGCCTTCAGCTAGTCCACGTTGAACGATGGCTTGTATATCTTCGAGGTGGCCGTGCTGCCGCCGGTGGCCGTGATCTTGATAAAGTCTGCGCCCTCCTTGATCAGCTGGCGTACGGCAGACCGGCACCCGTCCGGGCCGGTCGCTTCGATCCCGAAGTAGTGCAGGTGGCCCCCGACGATGGACATCGGCCTGCCGGTCAACGCCAGGCGCGGAGCGGGCGTCACGCCCATCTCCACCGCCTTGCGGAGCATGAACGTCGTCTGGTCCTTCGCGCCGCAGTCGCGCACGGTGGTCACCCCCGTGTACAGGTGCGCCCGCGCGTTCCGGGCCGACTGCAACGTCAGCACCCCGTCCGGCAGCGTGGCGAGGTCGTCTCCGCTGCGCCCGTCGCCGAATCCGTTCAGGTGAACATGAGCATCGATGAGGCCGGGCAGCAACGTGCGGTCGCCGTAGTCGATTGTCGCAACTGAGGCGCCTTCCGGTGCGCGGACGCTGGCCGCCGGCCCGGCCCCGCGGATCTTTGCGCCTTCAACCAGCAACGCGCCGTTTGCGACCACATCGCCGCCGCGCCCGTCAATAAGGCGGGCAGCTTTGATAAGCGTGAAATTGGGTTGGGCAGGGGACATGTGGACTCCGGAATTGTTGTTCACGCCTACACGTAATTCTTCCTGTCTACCTTCGCGCCCTTCAGGAACACGTCCACGACCTTGTGGAGGTCACTGATGTTCTTGGATGGGTCGCCGTCCACGACCAGCACGTCGGCCTCTTTGCCGGCCTCAAGGCTACCGACGGATTTGTCTGTCCAGCACGACTTTGCGGAGTCCAGTGTCCCGGCGACTATCGCCTCCATGGGTTTCATGCCCGCCATGACATGGGCCTCAAGCTCACCCTGGAAGTTGCCCATCGGGTTGACGCTCCAGGAGGAGTCGGAGCCGGCGACGAGCTTCGCGCCGTCCCGGTAAATGCGCCCTGCGTGGTCCATCAGGTCGTCCCACTTGGCCTTGCAGCCCTCCAGGAGCTTTTCTTCCCACGCCGTCAGTGTGATCCCTGCGGCGATCTTCTTCTCCAGGTTCTGGACGATAGCCCGCGACTCATTGAGCGTCAGGTTAACGTAAACGCCCTGCTTGACCATACGCTCGGTGACCTCAGGGCGGTACTCCCACGTGCCGTCCGGCTGGATGTGGCGGGCGTGGATTATTGTGTCGATGCCGGCGTCCAGGCAGTTGTGCATCGACTGGATGTTCACGCAGTGGGCGGCGGTGTGCTTTCCGAACTTGTGCGCTTCTTCAGCGATGGCCTTGAGCTCGTCCACGTTGAAGGATGGCCGAAGCGGGAACGACGTTTTCGTGCTGCCGCCGCTCGCGGTAATCTTGATGAAGTCCGCGCCTTCCTTGATTAGCTGCCTCACGGCGGCGCGGCATTCCGTGACGCCGGTCGCCTGTATTCCGAAGTAGCTCAGGTGGCCGCCGACGATCGCCATAGGACGGCCAGTAATAACCATACTCGGCCCCGGCGTGATTCCCATCTCAATTGCCTTGCGGAGCATGAAGATTGTCTTGTTCTTTCCTCCGCAATCCCGTACCGTCGTTACCCCGGAGTAGAGGTGGGTGCGCGCATTCTTCGCGGACTGGAGGGAAAGCACCTCGTCAGGCAGAGTGGCGAGCTCATCGCCGCTGCGGCCGTCGCCGAAGCCGTTGAGATGGACATGGCAGTCGACGAGGCCCGGCAGCACTGTCTTGCCGGTGTAG
Organism: SAR202 cluster bacterium; assembly: GCA_016872355.1. Lineage (NCBI taxonomy): Bacteria > Bacillati > Chloroflexota > Dehalococcoidia > SAR202 cluster bacterium. Next base: position 3,735 of record VGZY01000081.1, read on the forward strand.
TCCAGCACCTCCACCTTTGCCCCCCCCGGCGCGGCGACGGTTTTCCCCGGCCCGGCGGCCCTTATCTTGTCGCCCTCCAGCAGCACCGCTCCGTTCGACACGACGGGGCCTCCCTTGCCGTCGATTAAACGGGAAGCCTTGATCAGCTTGAATACGGTCTCAGCCATGTTCGCACCTCGGTTGGTAACTTGATTGGACATTGTGAGCCAATGCACTGCCAAAGGCAACAACGCGCCAGGGCTGACAGAGGGTGGTATCTTTCGTTTCTAAGAGTGCCGGCTGGCCCGCACAGGTCCGCCCAACGTGCTTTTTCAGGGGGTAGTGGCGCTCGGGGGTGGGTCTGGATCGCGCTCGAGGGCCGGCCGGCAAGTTGCCTCAAACGCGCGCGCTTGGTATAACCGAGTTATTGGATGTTCCGTCGGGGCTACCTCACCGGTGTCCACTGGTGAGGTGTTGGACGATGTGAAGGGAGGGGACCCTATGACTCTGAAACGCGATCACAAGGCAGCCTGGTATCCCAGGGACCATGTAATGGCAGTGATCGACGACCGGGAAGATGCCGCCGAGGCCATTCAGGCGCTAAGGGACGAGGGCTTCCATACAGCAGATATCAAGCGCTTCACCGGCGACCAGGTGGAGAAGCAGTTGAAATCGGAATGCGACCACTGTGGCTTTATGGAGCGCTTTGCCCGTACCCTGTGGAAGTACTTCGCCCTGGAAGGCGCTATTTTCGACGACTATAAGACCGAGGGCAGAGCAGGGCACATTGTCCTCGCCGTTCACGCAGAGACCCAGTAGGATGTCGACAAGGCCACGGACATCCTGAAGGGCTACGGCGCCCACAATATCGAGCACTTCGCGAGCAACTACACGATCACGGAAATGTCCCGGTGAAAGCCGCTCAGTGCGGGGGCTGAATAAGGCTCCGCTTCTCGAACTGCTCGAGGAGGTTAACCAGCTTGTCGCTCCGCTCTTTCATATCGCCGCCCTTGCCGCGGCCGGATGCGATCTCGGACATAATGACGGGAGCGTTCGGCCGCACGTTGCGTGCCTTTTCCTGCACCGCCGAGAGCTGTGTCGACGTCGCGGTGCCGACTTTGGGCACTATGAACGCGTCCGCCATGCGGAAGTTCACCTCGCCCGGATGGAAGGTGCTCTCCTCGCCGGCGTGGTGCGGGTCTACCACCACCAGGCGCAGGTCGGACTGGGTGAACGGGAAGTCGTTCTCACCGCCGTCCCAGACGATCACGTCACTGTCTTTCTCCGCCACTCTGAGAACGATGCCGTAGTCCACGCCCACGCAAACCGGAACGCCCATGGCGATGTACGGCTCGTACTCATCGCGCTCCTCCGGAGACACCGCCGCAGAGGCCATATCTTGAGTGCCCGAAATCACCTGAGCTGCCTGTTTCTCCAGGTCTAAATACCTCTTTGGCAGCGTTACCACAGCTACGCGGTGACCGCGATCTTTCATCCAGGCGGCAACCCTACTGGACACAGGGCCCTTGCCGGCGCCTGCGCGAACAGCGGTAACAGAGACCACGGGAACGCGCGCCGCAAGCATGGTCTGCCTTGGTCCGAGCAGCGAGAAATTTGCCCCCGCAGCGAGTACCCTCGAGGCCTGGTGCATAACTTCCAAATGAGGCACATCGCTGTAGGAAAAGAAAACAAACTCGACGTTATGCTGGGAGATGATGTCTTCTAGCTCGACCTCCGGGTAGACCGGTATTCCGCCGGAGTAGAGGGCCCCTGCCAGTGACGGCGGATACTGGTCGATGCCGTTGGCGTGCCCCGCCGAGGAGATAAACGCCATCACACGGTAGTCAGGATTGTCCCGAAAGACCATGTTGAAGTTATGGAAGTCCCTGCCGGCCGATCCCATTATCAGGACCGGCGTCACCTTTTCGCGCCCTTTGGGACGTCGCATCATAGCATTGACTCCTCTCGTTCCAAATGGTCCTCGCCGCCTGCTGGTAGACGCGTAATCAGTTGACTGTGACGTGCACCACAAAAGTCTTGACCGGCGCCACACCTGTCTCCCAGGGGCGGTGGTACTTGAGCTTCAAATCACCCTCGCCACCGTACATAGCCTCGAACCTTATTACCTGGACGTTCGGCGCGCCCGGCATATCCGAAACGGGCCGCGACTCAATAGGTCCAACCTGGGCGACACGTCCACCAACGTTGCTATCGATCTCCCATGTATAGCCTGTGGACGGGTTGCCCTCCAGGGTGATGAAGAAGCGGTCCCCGGGGTTCAGCTCTATGGCCCCGCCGTTGTTTACCTCCGACAGGCGCTGCCCCGTGCCAGGCGGCCTGGTCGGGGTGGCCGTCGCGGCCACGCGGGGTGTCGGGGTCGGCACGGCGTCGTCTCCCGAGCGCAACAGCAGTGCGCCGGCGATCGCCGCCGCCACAACTATCGCCCCCACGACGACTGCTGTAATACCCTGGGTGCTCATGCGGTATCTCCCGCGGATTCTTTGAGTCCATATGATATCGCGTTAATACTGCGATGCGAATATCGGGCTATCACCATAGGACCGGCGGCGAAAGTGAAGCGCCCCGGGTTTCAGTCCCGGGGCGCCGTCAAGAAACTCCTGTGATTTTCCGGGCCTCAGGCCACGAAATCGCGTAGCCGGTCGGCGCGCGTCGGGTGTCTCATGCTTTTCAGGGCTTTCTTCTCGATCTGCCGGATGCGCTCCCTGGTGACGCCGAACTCCTGGCCGATCTGCTCCAGGGTTCTGGCGCGGCCGTCATGGAACCCGAAACGCATCCTGATCACTGACTCCTCGCGCTCGGAAAGGGACCGGAGCACGTCCTCCACATTGTCCTTGAGGAACTGCGAAGAAGCTGCCTCGAGAGGCGCCATCGTGTCCCGGTCTTCTATAAAGTCCGAAAGCGGGCTCTCCTCATCCTCGCCTAAAGGCGTCTCCAGCGACACCGGTTGCTGGTCCAGCTTCTGTATCTCCAGCACCTTGTGCGGGTGCATTCCTATCGCCCGGCCAATCTCGTCGCTGGTCGGGTCCCTGCCGTACTCCTGAGTGAGACTGCGAGTGGCCTGTGTGACCTTGTTGATCGTCTCAATCATGTGCACAGGAATGCGGATGGTCCGCGCCTGGTCGGCGATCGCGCGGGCGATGGCCTGCCTGATCCACCACGTGGCGTATGTGCTCAGCTTGAAGCCCCGACGATAGTCGAACTTGTCGATGGCCCGCATGAGCCCGATTTTGCCCTCCTGTACCAGGTCCAGGAGCGACATCCCCCTGCCGTTGAAGCGCTTGGCGACGCTTACGACGAGCCTCAGGTTCGCCTCCGCGAGTCGCTTCTGTGCTTCCACGCCGCTGGTCCGCACCCGCATAAGGTGGCGCCTCACCTGCAGCTCGCACCTGCCCAGCGCAGCGCGGAAGTCGGGGTCATCGCACAGGCTTTCCAGGTCGCATATCCTCGTCTCTGGACCGATGGCCTCAATCACGTCCGGTATCAGCAGACCGGAGTCCAGTGCCAGCGCCCGGACCGCCTCTTTCGCCTCGTCCGGGGGCGCCCCGAGGCTACCGGCGACGTGTTGGACAAGGTCCTCGTTGAATTCGTTGTCGATGATCTGGCGGAGGGCCGAGTCGCCGACCACCTGGCCGATAGTGCCGTCACAGGCCGCGTTCATATGGCCGTAGACGCTGACAACTGTTGTGTCGGTCGCGCTCAGCCTGGCGAGAAGGTATCTAACACACTCGGCGCCTGATGGAGTGGAGCCGTTGGGAGAAATACCGGACTCAATACGCTTCAGATGCATCAGGGCCTCAAGCCGACGGGCTAGAAGCCGCTCTTCCTCGGCTGTCAGCAGCGCGACCCTGCCAATCTCCTTCAGGTACATTCTCACAGGGTCTTCCAGGCTGCCTTTTGAGCCTATGTCCTCGTCCCAGTCCTCGTCGCTCTCCTCCTCGGCGAGCGCCTCCGGGGCGGAAACGTGCCCGTCAGCCGCCACGGGCGTCTCGTCCATATCCGTCTCGGCAATACTCGCTTCCGAGTCCTCTAGGACCGGCTCGTCGGCTATGTCTACGGAGGACTCTATCTCAAGCTCTGAATCCTTGAGCTCGTTTGCGTCGAGTGCGCGTATTCTTGTTGGCATTTTCTGTTGGCCTCTCATTTCCGGCGCCGGAGCGCCATAGTCGACTGTTGCGATTAGAGGTTGCGCCGGTCAAGCGGCCCGGTGCAGCGTGAGCTCCCTCCCATGGCCATTCCAGACAACATCCAGGGCTATCCCGGAGAACTTCTCGCTGATAGGGGGCTCAACTACCATCACATGCTCGCCGTGATGCGGTATCACCTGGTCACCTTGCCTCACCACATCGAGCACCAGGTTAACGTTCCCATAGGCGTCCACAGCCAGCCTGATTACCTGGCCTTCAGCGCGCCTGGCGCGCTTCAACATCAACGTGAGGTGTTCCGTAGCCGGTTCTGTAACAATCAACATCCCCCTGCCTCCTCCACCCAGGACTGTGGGACCCGCCGCCACAACGCCATTTTTTCGAGCCGGAATTCGCCCTGGGGGGCCGCTTTCCGTGCCTCGTGAGAGAAGGATATCGCAGTACCGGCTATTTGGTGTATAGCGCCCCAGCATAAATAATCGTCAACAAATGGATTATTCCAGTCATAATCCTTAGTGCCTTACCACCGTTTATTCCTTCGACTCAGGCGGTCCCAGGTACGGAAACGCCTGGATTAGTCTATTGCTGCTAAACCAAAGAATCAGGAGTAGTCGAACTGTTGCGCCGCAGTGTCAGAACAGGCTAGGCGAGCAACGCACATAGGAAGGCACGCCCGGACGAGCATTGATGGTAAGGAAAGATATGCGCTTGTAAGCAATCTAGTGGTAACGTTCTTTCAACAAACATTGGATGCATGAGCGTTCGGAATGCCGGACGGAATTTGGGGGGGAGATGAGCAGGCTTTTTGAGCTCCAGCGAATGGGACAATCGGTGTGGCTTTCGTTCGCCGCGAGGGGCCTGATCATGAGGGGCGGGCTTGCGCAGATGGCGGCATCCGGCGTTCGCAACGTCGGATGCGATCCGGTAGCCCTGGCAAGGTCAATCAAAGCGTCCTTTACATACGATGGCGAGATACAGGCAGTCCTGTACTCGAAACCCAGGGCGGGCGCACGCCAGATATTCAATGCGCTCGTCATCGACGACGTCCGCGCGGCGGCCGACATCCTCGAGGAGACCTTCGAGACCTCGCGGGGGCTGGACGGGTACGTTTGCCTTGATATCTCTCCGCACCGTGCCAACGACCCGGCGGGGGCGGTTGCCCAGGCGCGCTATTTCTGGCACGAGGCGGTGCGGGCGAACCTCATGGTCAAGCTGCCGGCGACCGCCGAGGCGTGGCCCGTCGTGGAAGAGCTGGTCGCAGCCGGCCTGAACGTGAATATCTCCAGTGTGACGACCGTGAGAACGTACGAAGAGGCTGCCCGCGCCTTCTCCCGGGGGCTCGCGAAAAACCCCCGCATGCGGGACGTGTGCGCGGTGGCGTCCGTGCCGGTTGGAATGATCTGCGAGCGCGTGGATGAGGCGCTTGTCAGGGATGGTTCCGCGCAGGCGAGGGAGATGCTCGGCAAGGGCGCCGTGGCGAACGCCAGGGCCATCTATTGCCGGTACCGCGATCTCTTCTGCGGCGAGGAGTACTCGTTTCTGCGAAACAAGGGCGCCCACGCGCTGTTGCCCGTCTGGGAGTGCGCCGCTCCCGACGGCTCGCCACAGAAGTCGATTGCGAACGCCGAGGCGCTTATCGGTCCCAACACGGCCGTATCACTGACGGCTGAGGCCATTGCGGCGTTCCAGGGGGCAGGCAAGGTGGCGGCCACGCTCGCTGCGGGCCTGGAGGAGTCAGCGCGCACGCTGTCCTTCCTGGCGGAGCGCCGCATTCACCTGGGCGCAATCGGCGAGCGCTTCCGTGAGGACGTCATCGTCTCCCACGCCAAAGCCTACGAAGAGATCATCACCTCCATCAACAGCAAGCGAATGGACACGCCAGCGTTCAAGGCCGCAGCTTAAGAGCGGGTGATCACCGCCTCTTTGTTTCTCCCCCCCAGGGGGAGATGTCCCGATGCTTCATCGGGACAGAGAGGGTGTGGCTGTCCTGCCTGAGAGGGGCGGGGCCGTCGGGCCCTAATTCCCCGTTTCGCCGGGAGTTACCGCCGTCGAAGTAGCCTTGGGGGCAAGGACGATGTAGACGGTGGAGTAGGCGCTATCGAGCGTGGCCCTGAATGGCTCAAAGTCCGGATGCTTGACCTCAATGCCAAGGCGCTCCTGGCCGGTCGCCCCTGCGACTTCGAAAACGTGGAACGTCCCGTTGGTGTTGGTTATCGTGAACGCCGTGGGGCGCTCCCAATCGGGGCTGTCGTCAGCGAGCAGTTCCATAAACATCGTGACCTCCGCGCTTTGCACGCGGGTACCGCCCTCGGGGTACATGATGTCGTCCCGAGCCCCGTTCGGGTCCATGGTCTGGACACGGCCGGCGTGGGTGCCTTCGACCGTGACCACCTTGCCGGAGGCGCCGTAGACGCTGTCGCACGCCGCCAGCGCCAGCGCGCACACCGCAAGCGTGGCTATGATTGTGAGGCGCGTGAGGCTTGCTGACATGAGGCGCCTCCGTGCGGTGACTTTAAAGATATCTACGGCGGCGAGCGCTGGACGGATTGGGGCGCAGCCAGCACAATGGCCTCAGACCCCCCAGTATCTGCCACCGCCCCGGTCACCCTCTCTGTCGCCCATAGCGGCGACATCTCCCCCATCAAGGGGGAGAAAGCAAGCCACCCAATTCCCCGGCCCCGGCTGTCCATTTCACTAATGACTATTCCAATTTCACTATTCGCTACGCCGCTCCTCGCACGTGCTTCACCCAGTCCTTCAGCAGCTTCGTCGCCTTCAACTCCAGGTCCTCGCCGGGGTAGCTCGGGTTGCCGAGGTGCTCTGGATGGAGGAAGCCGGTGTAGCCTGCGTCCTTCAGAGCGGTCAATATCGCCTTGAAGTTGAGCACGCCGGTGCCCGGGAACATCTCGCGGGAGTGCGGCCAGTGGGCGTTGAGGTCGCGGATCTGGCAGAAGAAGATCTTGCCCTTCCACTTCGGCATCTCAGCCAGCGGGTCTCCCCCGTGGATGTACATGCCGGTGCACATGGTGATGCCGTGGTACGGGCTGGGGACGGCCTCCGCGAGGCGGCGGCAGTGCTCGACGGTGCGCACCAGGTACGGCCCGTTGAACTTCGGCTCGATGTAGTGGCGGTAGCCGTCCGCGGTGAGGCCGTTCTTGATCGCCTCCTCGCGGATTCCGTCCGGGATGCAGCGCCAGATGCCGTGGTTGCCGATGCCCACCTTCGCGCGCTCCGCCTCGGCGATGAGCTCCTTGAAGATGGAGATCATGCCTGCCCAGTAGGCCTCGTCCATCGCGGGGTCCTGCGGCTCCGGGAAGTTAATGTACTGGAGCTGGGAGCGGATGCCGAGGTCGCCCTGCGCGCGGATGACCTGCAGGGCGGCGTCGATCTCCTTGCGGTGCTTCGAGGGGTTCAGCAGGATATCGGGCTCACTCGCCGGCGGGAACGACTTCAAGTGGCCCTTCTGGGACATCGCCAGCACCTCGATCCCGGCGTCGTTGAGCTTCCCGATGAGCTCGCGCATCGCCGGCACGTTGAGGGTGCGACCCTCCTTGTAGCCCGGCATTCCGCCGACGCCGAGGTTGACGTACCGAACGCCGAGCTCGTTGCACCGGGCGATGACTTTCGCGGGGTCAGCGCTGTTGTTGAAGTAGCCGACCTTGAGCTGCGGCATGGGGACCTCCGGGACCAAGGATTAAGCGCAGAGTGCGCAAAGGGCGCAAAGGTAAGACAGAGGCAATTATGATGGATGCAAGATCAGTTATGAAGAGGGGGATGTGGTTTTCCCCAACCCTCATCTTTCGCTCTTTGCCTCATCTTTGCGTTCTTAGCGTACTTTGCGCTTAATCTCTTCACTTATTGCCTTCTGCGCCGCAGACACGTACTCGTCCGTCGTGAAGCCCTCCACACGTGTTTCAAATCCGTGCGGGCCGAAGCCATAGACGATCTTTTCCTTAACGCGGTATTCGGGGTCGTTGAAGTAGTAGGGGTGGGTGTCATGCAAGTCCTGGGGGAGCTTTTCATTCTCGTAGACGGCGGGGTTCGCAAGCACTGCCAGGGGGACGCGCCTGCTCGGGTCTACCGGGCGCGCCGGCACGACGATGTCTCCCAGGATAACCTCCGGCTTGAGGTCGGGGGCCCAGTGCACGACGGCGTACGTCTCGCCGGGCTCTACCCAGTCTGCCATCTTGCGGCGCGTTAGCTCGAACTCGTACCACTTGCGCAGCTCGACCAGCAGCTCCTCCGGCATTGAGCTGTCGGCGGCGTACCTCGAAAGGTCGCCCTGAGCGCGGAGGTCGTTGAAGACCATAAACCAGTTGAGGATGTCGCGCACCCCGCGGGCGTACTTGCTGTACCGCTCGGTGCGGCGCGGGCTGCACTCGTCGACGGATACGACGTGCGGCATCTCGCGACTCAGCTGCCGGACGAACTCCGGCGGGAAGCCGGAGCGGTTCCAGCGCTCAAGGTAGTGCGGGACGGTCAGGCGCATCGAGGAGTGCGACTGCACCCGGTCGTATCGCACATGGAAGCCCTCTGCCATGAGGATATTCTCGATTGGCTCGACGACCCAGTGGCGGCCGTAGCGATCGTTGGCGGCGACGACGATGGGCCTGTCCGTGTTGGCCTTGAACCAGCGAAGGAATGTGAGGAGGGCGACCGCCTCGTAGGCGGCGCGCCTGGCCTCAAGCGCGTCCTGTTCAGACAGCGGGTACCCGCTCGACGGCGCCGGCGGCGGCTGGTCGGGCAGGCCGTCGTACATCTCGCGCTGCTTGTCGATCGTCTTGGGAAGGTCCTTCTGCCTGGCGCACTCGGAAACGAAGCGCTTCAGCTCCAGCTCCCGCTGCAGAACATTGCTCCGGTCAAACCGACCGCATCGCGGCTCTTCCCGCAATCGCTGAAGCTCGGCGATGAGCGGCTCTATGTCGCGCTTCCCGGCGAGAAAGTCCGTAATCGCAGGGGTCAGGAGCACCCCGTCAAAGTTCTGGGAGTTAACCTCCGCCAGCCATGCACCGATGCGTTCAAGCCGCGACACGGCGCCGTCCACGCCGTGGTTGGCGATGAACGCCTCCACCTGCGCCGGCGTAATGCCTAGCTTGAGGCGGTCGGCAGCGAGATGAGCGTCTGTCACCGTGTCCTCCCGGAAGGAAATGTAGTTTGCAAAACGGGCTAAATTGTGAGTGCGGGGGCCCTCAGAATCTCCCCCTCAGGGGGACCCCGATGCATCGGGGTGGCTTTGCGGGACAGAGAGGGTGTTGCCTTCGGATCGACGGCTGTTCCTCCTCTCCCTGAGGAGACCTTTGCATAACCCGAGGTAGAGGCGATAATCATACCTGTGCGAGGAAGATATAGCAAAATGGAGTGAGCCATGCACCGCAATATGGGAAACCCGTCCATGATCGAAGCGTTCCTTCCCGAGCAGGTTGGGCGTAACGAGCGATTGGAGAGGATAGCCCAAGTTGTGGACTGGGAAAAGATGGGAAAGCTGGTGTCAGATATC
>VGZY01000082.1 GCA_016872355.1 SAR202 cluster bacterium
GAACAAGGTTCAGTATCTGTGCTCTCTTCGCTTCTCGCTCGGTCAAATGTAGTCCTCTCATGGACTGACATATTCACTGAGCAGTTACCTACTGACAATATCACTGAGCAAAGACACGGCGGGACCCCTTCGTTGACACCCCAATAGGTCGGACATACAATGAACGTAAGTGTTGGTGAGGAGGAAGCGGTTAATGCTTGAGATGACCATAGACAGCATCCGGGTCAGCCTCCTGAACTACCAGCGGGTGGTGATTCTTCGTGTAAAGGAGACTAACCGATACCTCCCGATCTGGATAGGCCCGCCCGAAGCTGACTCCATAGCCCTCAAACTGCAGGATGTCCCCGTCCCGCGCCCCATGACTCATGATCTGCTCCGCTCCGTGATAGCCACGCTCGGCGCTACCGTGAGCAGGATCGTCGTATCTGACCTCAAGAACGACACGTTTTACGCCAAGATTGTGGTCCAGCATAACGGTGCCACTCTCGAGGTGGACTCCCGCCCCAGCGACGCCATTGCGCTTGCGGTCCGCACCGACGCCCCGATCTTCGCAGACGAGACTGTCGTGGAGAAGGCCGGGGTTGAGATGGATGAGGAGACCGGCAAGCCGGTCGTCCCCACGCCAGCCGAGCGCAAGGAAAAGCCCATGACCGAGGACGAGCTCAAGAGCCTGTCTGCGTTCAGTGAGTTCATCCAGAAGCTTGACAGCCTCGATGACTTCAAGGAGCCCCCTGGCAAGGCCAGGGAGCGTTAGGACCCGCACCTCAAAGGGCGGCCCCGCACCGGCGGGGTCGCCCTTTTTTTGCCTGAACGGCTTTATACAGCCGCGCAGGGCAATCTTCAAAAGCAAATTGAATTTCAGTTTTTGATTGTGATAGAATACACAAGCGTTGTCGGGAGGGCCTCCCGAGGAGCATTTGCGATGCTTGCAGTCGCCTACCGGCTACTAGGTATCGGAATGTACATCGCCCTCTGCATAGCGGGCGGCGCCCTGCTGGGGTATCTCCTGGACAGGTCGCTGGATACTAGGCCGCTGCTGACGCTGGTGTGTCTTGGGCTGGGGATTGCGTTCGCCATGATCGGCATGTTCCGGATGCTCCGGACGGTGCTGGCGGCCTCCGCCCAGGAGTACAAGAAGAAGGATAGGAAGAAGAGCAAGCGCGAGTGAAGCTTCTTGCAAACCCAAAAGTAATCGTCCTGCTCCTTGCCATCATGATCATGGGCCTTCTTGGCGTCGCCGGCGGCGCGCTCGGCGCCCAGTTCGGGGCGGGCTTTATCGGCGCTCCCCTTTCGCACATCCAGCTTGCAGCAGAGCCCGCCTGGCCGAAGGCCATCGCAGGCTTCAAGATAACCAACACCATGGTTGCCACGTGGGTGACCATCCTGCTTCTCACTGTCCTGGCGCTTCTGGCGCGAAGCAAAGTCAAGGAAGTCCCGGGCCGCCTGCAGGGCTTCTTCGAGGTACTTTTCGAGTTCTTCCTCAATCTCGCAGATAACGTTACCGGTCATGACAAGGGCAGGGTCCGCAGGTTCTTCCCCCTGGTCATGACCATCTTTCTTTTTGTGGCCGTCTCAAACTGGCTCGGCATCCTCCCCGGCTACGGAAGCATAGGCTGGTTTGAGCCGGCGGACGATGTCATCCACCACGCTGAAGAGGCCGCCGAGAAGAGGGGCGAACATGCAGACCTGTCCGAGATTCACCTCCAGGTCTTTGATGGCGACGGCTTCCTGGCTTTGCTCCCTCTCGGATCGGTCGGCATAGATCCCATTACCAAGCACCCCACGAACGTAGTTACGGCTGCTGAATACGAGGAGCACCACGGCGAATACGCCGGCAAAAAGGTCGGCCGTCTTGCGCCGTTTTTCCGCAGCGCCAATACCGACATCAACACCACCCTCGCCATCGCGATCATAGCGATGTTCATGGTCCACTTCTGGGGCTTCCGGATCCTTGGCCCGCTCAACCATGCGGGCAAGTACATCAATTTGAAGGGCGGCCCGATAATGCTGTTCGTGGGCCTTCTTGAGATAATCGGGGAGACCTCACGCATAATAAGCTTCACTTTCCGGTTGTTCGGGAACATTTTCGCCGGCGAGGTGCTGCTGATCGCAATGGCGTTCCTGATCCCGCTCGTGGGTATCCTGCCGTTCCTGGGCCTGGAACTGTTCGTCGGCCTGGTGCAGGGCTTCGTGTTCGCAATGCTTACCCTGGTGTTCGCCACCGGAGCGACGATTGCCCACGGCGCCCACGGCGATGATCACGGCCACGGGGAAGTGAAGGCCACGGAAGGGCGCCACTAGTTTCGGTCACCAAAATAGGGTCCGTTGATTCAACCACGACCTTGATGGAAGGAGTCTTTGATGAATATTACGGGTGAACTCGCATCGTTAGCTGCTGCTATCGCCATAGGTATTGGCGGCATTGGGCCTGCTCTGGCAATCGGTATCCTCGCCGGCAGGGCCATGGATGCCATTGGCAGGAATCCTGAGGCTGCCGGTCCCATCCAGCAGAACATGATTCTCGCGCTCGCGTTCGCTGAGGCCATCGCCATCTACGCGCTGGTCGTGGCCATCATCATCATTTTCGTATAGTCGTGGCCCGTCTGCTCCAAGGGTGCGGCACGTGGTGGTGGGTGCAGAAGACCATCAGGGTTGAGGAGAGGGTATGGAAGCCTTAGGTATTAACCTGCCACAGCTTATTACTCAGTTAATAAGCTTCATAATCCTGTTCGTAGTCCTGTATTCCCTGCTGTACAAGCCTCTATTGAAGGCCCTGGACAACAGGTCGGCCAGGATCAAGGAAGGACTTGAGGCTGCTGAGAAGGCAAAGGCAGAGGCTGCCGCTTCTCAGGAAGAGATGCGAAGGCAGATACAGGCAGCAAGGAACGAGGGCCAGGCGATGATCGCCCAGGCGCGCGAAGTTGCCGATAAGTTCCGGGACGAAGAGCTTGCCCGCGCGCGCCAGGAGATTGAAGCCGAGCGCGCCAAGGCGCAGCTCAACATCCAGCGCGAGCGCGACGCGGCCATCGAAGAGCTGCGCCGCCAGTTCGCAGGCCTCGCTATCACCGCGGCAGAGCGCGTGGTAGAGAAGTCGCTTGACGAAAAGGCCCATCGCGATCTTATCAACAAGGTCCTCATGGACAGCGTGACCATCGCGAAGAAGTAACAGGCCGTTTCCAGCCGGTCGCCTTTCGGCCGGTGGTAAAGAACGCATTTGTCGTCTTCTTCCGGGCCGTACATTCGGCCCGGACGGAGACGGACCCACAAGATCAGGTAAATCGTAATGCCACGATCCGTTTCGGCAAAGCGCTACGCCCAGGCGATCTTCCAGCTCGCACTGGAGCAAAATAGCCTCGACCACTGGTCGGAAGACCTGCGCGTGCTGGCGTCCATCATCAGCGAAGGAAACGCCGCGTCGCACTTCGACGCGCCTGGGCATGCCGCTGAAAAGAATGTGGAGGCGGTCAGGGCGGCGCTGGGAGATGCGGTCAGCCCGCTGGCCGTGAACCTTCTGGCGCTCCTGTCCACTCGAGGCTTGGCCGGCACGGTGCCCGATATCCTCGATGAATACTCAAAGTTCGTCGATACGCACCGCGGCATTGAGCAGGCCACCGTCATCACGGCCGTGCCTCTCAAGAAGGACGAAGCGGAGAAGCTGGCGGCTATTCTCAAGGGCATAATTGGCAAAGAGATCAAGATTTCCACTGTCGTGGACCCATCGATCCTCGGCGGGATTATCGCCAGGGTCGGGGACCGCGTAATAGACGGCAGCGTCAGGACGCGTCTCAGCGACATGAGGCGCGAGCTGGTCGGGTAAGCAAGCCGAAGGCAACACCCTCTCGGTCCGCCGCGGCGGGCATCTCTCCTGTCGAGGAGAGACACAGAGAAGGGTCCCAGGGAGGCAGACAATGGCAGTCAGAGGACAAGACATAGCGTCCGTCATCAAGAAGCAGATCGAAGAGTTCGGACGCGGCGTTAGCATGGTGGACGTGGGCACAGTTGTGTCTGTGGGTGACGGTATCGCCCGCGTGCACGGCCTGTCGGGCGTCGGCTCGAATGAGCTCGTTGAGTTCGCCGGAGGCGTAACCGGCATGGCCCTTAACCTCGAAGAGGACAGCGTCGGCGTTGTCGTCCTTGGTGATGACAAGCTCATTAAGGAAGGCTCGGAAGTCCGGGCGACAGGCAAGCTGGCCTCAGTTCCCGTGGGCGAAGCGATGCTGGGCAGGGTGGTGAATGGGCTCGGCGCTCCTATCGACGGCAAAGGTCCTATCAAGACCAGCCAGACAGGTCTTGTGGAGATCGGGGCCCCGGACGTCGCCTCCCGCCAGGCCGTGAACGTCCCCGTACAGACCGGCATCAAGGCCGTGGACGCAATGATCCCGGTCGGACGCGGCCAGCGCGAGCTGATCATCGGCGACCGCTCCACCGGCAAGACGACCATCTGCACGGACGCGATCATCAACCAGAAGGGTGGCAAACTTCTCTGCGTCTACGTCGCCATCGGCCAGAAGGCCGGTAAGGTCGCGCAGACGCTGGGCCTCCTGGAGGGCCAGGGCGCCATGCCGTACACGGTCATCGTTGCGGCTAACGCGTCTGATCCTGCGTCTATGCAGTACCTCGCCCCGTTCACGGGCTCCGCGATTGCGGAGTACTTCATGAACCAGGGCAAGGACGTCCTGATAATGTACGATGACCTTTCGAAGCATGCCTGGGCGTACCGCCAGATGTCGCTGTTGCTTCGCCGTCCGCCGGGCCGCGAGGCTTATCCCGGCGACGTTTTCTACCTGCACAGCCGCCTCCTGGAGCGCGCGGCCCGCCTATCGAAGGAGAAGGGCGGCGGCTCCGTGACGGCCCTTCCGATAATCGAGACTCTGTCCGGGGACGTGTCCGCATACGTGCCGACAAACGTAATATCGATTACGGACGGCCAGATTTACCTTGAGCCCGAGCTGTTCAACGCCGGCATCAGGCCTGCCGTTAACGCCGGTCTTTCCGTCTCTCGTGTGGGCGGCTCGGCCCAGACCAAGGCGATGAAAAAGGTGGCAGGCCGCCTGCGCCTGGAGCTCGCGCAGTACCGCTCTCTCGCGGCCTTCGCGCAGTTCGGCACCGCCGACCTGGATCGGACTACAAAGGCCCAGCTGGAGCGCGGGCAGCGCGCGGTTGAGGTGCTGAAGCAGCCCCAGAACGCGCCGCTCAAGCTGGAGCAGCAGATCTCGATCCTGTTCGCCCTGATCAACGGCTTCCTGGACGATGTCGAAGTCTCGAAGGTCCAGGCGTTCGAGAAGGCGTTGCACTCTTACATGTCGTCGACGCAGGCCGAAGTGCTGAAGAAGATCGCCGATGTGAAGGATATCACCCCCGAGATCGAGGGAATGCTCAAGAAGGCGCTGACGGACTTCAAGGCGACGGTGCCTGTTTAGCAGACAGCTAACGGCCGAGTAAAGGCAACACCCTCTCTTTCAGCCAGAGCGCTGACATCTCCCCCAATCGAGGGGGAGACAAAACCAGGGCGGAACAGCCGAAGACCGAAAACATAGGTAGTTAGATGGCCAGTGTACGGCAGTTAAGGCTCCGCATCCGGAGCGTAAAGAATACAGCCAAGATAACGAAGGCGATGTCCATGATCGCCGCTTCCAAGATGAAGCGCGCGCAGGATATGGCCATCAAGGGCAGGCCGTACTCGGAGAGAATGTGGGACCTCCTCGCAGACCTCGCCGCACAGCCGCGGGAGGAGGGCAAGGACCTGCACCCCCTTCTCCGGACACGTCCAATCAAGAACGGCGCTATCCTGCACATCACGCCCGACCGCGGCCTCACGGGCGGCCTGAACACAAACATCAACAAGTCCGGCGCGCAGTTCCTTCTCAACCAGAAGCAGGCGAACGTCGGGGTGGAAGTGGTTGCGGTCGGCAAGAAGGGCCGCGACTTCATGGTCCGCTACGGACAAAACGTCAAGGCCGTTTTCACGGACCTGGGCGAGAGGCCGTCGATCGCTTCGGTCACGCCGATGGTCCGCATCCTGACACAGCTCTACACGGAAGAGAAGGTGGACGCGGTCTATCTCTCCTACGCCGACTTCGTGAACACGACCGTACAAAAGCCGGTCATCGTGCCGCTGCTGCCGGTTGTTCCGGCCAAGCTGAATACTCGGGACGCCGTTGGGTACATATATGAGCCGAGCGCCGAGTTCGTGCTGGACCAGATCTTGCCGCGCTACATCGAGATGCAGGTCTACCACGCCGTGCTCGAATCGGTCGCCAGCGAGCAGTCCGCCCGCATGGTGGCGATGCGCAACGCAACCGACAACGCGAACGATATGATCGGCGAGCTGACAATCATAATGAACAAGGCCCGCCAGGACAGCATCACCAAGGAGCTCCTCGACATCGTCGGCGGCGCCGCGGCGATACAGGGATAAGAGGTAAAAGAATGGCAACGGGAACAATCACACAGGTAATCGGAACGGTGGTAGACGCGGAGTTTCCCGCCGAAGCCATGCCGGGCATCTACAACGCCCTTGAGACAGTGATCAACGGCGAAAAGCTGGTCCTCGAGGTTGAGCAGCACATCGGCAACAACTGGGTGCGCTGCCTTGCAATGGGCTCGACGGACGGCCTCACGAGGGGCGCCGTCGTGACCGACACCGGCAAGGCCATCGCCGTTCCCGTAGGCCAGCCCACCCTCGGCCGCCTCTTCAACGCCCTCGGCCAGACGCTGGACGGCCTTGAAGAGATCGATTCTACCGATAACTGGCCCATTCACAGGCCCGCCCCTAGCTTTCAGGACCAGGCTACCAAGGTCTCGGTGCTGGAGACAGGCATCAAGGTGCTGGACCTCATGACCCCCTTTACTAAGGGCGGCAAGGTCGGCGCGTACGGCGGCGCGGGCGTAGGAAAGACGGTCATCATCCAGGAGCTCATCCGCAACATCGGCACCGAGCACAAGGGCGTGTCCGTGTTCGCCGGCGTGGGCGAGCGCTCCCGCGAGGGCAACGACCTCTGGCACGAGATGCAGGAGTCCGGAGTTATCAAGCAGACAGTGCTCGTCTTCGGCCAGATGAACGAGCCTCCGGGCATCCGCGCCCGCGTCGCTCTTACCGGCCTGACGATGGCGGAGTACTTCAAGGAGACCAAGGGCCAGGACGTACTGCTCTTCGTCGACAACATCTACAGGTACATTCTTGCAGGCATGGAGGTCTCGGCGCTGCTGGGTCGCATGCCCTCCGCCGTGGGTTACCAGCCCACGCTGGGTACGGAGATGGGCGCGCTCCAGGAGCGCATCACCTCCAGCAAGAGCGGCTCGATCACCTCCTTCCAGGCCATCTACGTGCCTGCGGACGACTATACCGACCCCGGCATCGTAACGACGTTCGGCCACCTGGACGCCGTTATCTCGCTCGACCGCGCAATCTCGGAGCAGGGCCTGTACCCGGCGGTTGACCCGCTCGCGTCAAACTCCCGCATCATGGAGGCTTCCGTCGTCGGCCAGGAGCACTACGATGTGGCCCGCGGCGTCCAGAAGGTGCTTCAGAGGTACCGCGAGCTCCAGGACATCATCGCGATTCTCGGTATCGAAGAGCTCTCCGAGGAAGACAAGGCCACCGTGGCCCGAGCGCGCAAGATTCAGCGCTTCCTCACGCAGCCGTTCTTCGTTGCCGAGCAGTTCACCGGCCGCCCGGGCCGCTACGTCCCGGTCAAGGAGACGGTGCGCGGCTTCCGCGAGATCCTCGACGGCAAGCACGACACTCTGCCGGAGCAGGCCTTCTACATGTGCGGGACGATCGACGAGGCCATCGAAAAAGGTCAAAAGATGCTCAAGGGCTAAGTTTGTTTCTTTCCTCTCCCGGCTTTGCGGGAGAGGTCGACGCCGCTCTGGGCGTCGGGTGAGGGATTCTGTATGGCAACAATCAAGCTCGAAATAGTGACTGCGGAGAAGCTCGTCTACTCCGACAGCGTTAACGTTCTCGTCGCGCCCGGCGTAGAGGGCGAGCTGGCGATCATGCCGAAGCACGCGCCGCTTCTCACTATGCTCAAGCCCGGTGAGATACGCCTCATCAAAGAGGGTAAAGAGACATACATGGCGATTACCGGCGGCTTCCTTGAAGTCATCGGCGACAAGATCGTCATCCTTGCAGACGCCGTGGAGCGCGCGGACGAGATCGACGCTGCCCGTGCCCAGGAGGCCCTCAAGAAGGCCCAGGAGAGCATCGCCCACGCCGGGAGCGACGCCGATCTCGAAAAGGCCCTCGCCGCCATCCGGCGGTCGCAGATTCGCCTCAAGGTAGCCCAGCGCCGCTCGCGAAGCGACCGCGGGGATAACTCCCGGCCCGGGTCCGCTTAGGCCGTCGCAACCTTTCGTGATTTTGATCCATACGGGGCCGCAGATGCGGCCCCGTACGTTTTTTGCGCCGCTCTGCCCCGTTCCGCCGAAATGTAACACCGGAAACTTGAACGACCATCACCCATGAGCTAGCATGAGATTGGAATGAGCTTGCAGGAGGGTGATATGGCGCATCAGAGAGTCGTCACCATTGGCATCTTCACCGCTATTGCTGCGGCGTTCCTGATCAGCGCCGTATACTACCCATTCGCGCCGGACAGGGTCGCTTCCCATTGGAACCCTGCGGGGGAGGTGGACGGCGAAATGGCGAAGCTGCCCGGCCTTCTCATACTACCCGTGGCGATGCTCCTCCTGGCTGGACTTTTTGCCCTTATCCCGAAAATGGATCCGCTCAAGGCAAACATCGCAAAATTTCGCCCGCAATATGACCGCTTCATCCTGACGTTTCTCGTCTACCTGCTTGCCGTACACGTGGTGGTCATACTCTGGAACGCAGGGACGAAGCTGGACTTCAACATCATCCTGCCGCTGGGCGCGGGACTGCTCGTCTTTTACATTGGGACCCTGCTGCAACACGTCAAGCGCAACTACTTCATCGGCATCCGGACGCCGTGGACTCTCAGCAGTGATGCCGTATGGGACCGGACCCACCAGGCGGGCGCAAGGGTGTTCAAGGCGGCGGGCATAATCGCGGTAGCTGGGTCACTCTTTGGGGAAGCAGCGTGGCTGTTTATCCTGGTCCCGCTGGGCGCTGCGGCGGCGTGGTCGATCATCTACTCTTACATCGTGTTCAGGCAGGTGGCCGGGTCCGGCCCGGCATGAAGGCTGTAGATGGTCTACCGGCGGATTATTGGGATCGCGTCTTCGTGCATCAGGTAGAAGGTCATCGACTGGAGGGAGAGGACAGGGTCTATGTTACGGATCACAATGTCCATCGAGACCTTGGGGGCAATGGGGGCGTAGTTCAGGATTCCGCGCACACCCGCGTTGATCAGTTGATCGATTACCTTCTGCGCCTCGCGTGCCGGAACGGCGACGATGCCGATCGTGATGTTGCTCTCCCGGATCGCCTGCTCAAGGTCTTCCATAGGCCGCACGAGTATGCCGCCTATCGGCCGGGCGATCTGCTCGGGGTCGCTGTCGAATGCGGCTACTACGTTAAAGCCCTCAGGAACGAAGCCCGGGTAGTTGATGATGGCTTGGCCAAGGCGGCCGACGCCGATAAGGCAGGCGGGCCACTTGCGGTCAAGACCAAGTATTTGCCGCAGCTCCTCGCGCAGGAACTGCACGTTGTACCCGCGCCCCTGCTTGCCGAACCTGCCGAAGTAGCTCAGGTCCTTGCGAATCTGGGCGGGGGTCATCTGGAGCAGGCCCCCAAGCTGCTGCGAGCTGACAACGTCGTAACCGGAGTCGCGTAGCTGCGTCAGGACCCTGACATACATGGGGAGCCTTAGCGCTACGACATCGGGTACTTCGTTCGAATTCACCGGCTTTTCCGTCAACTTATCATCCCGCTGCTGATGTTCGCATGCGGCGCCATGCTATGGCCGCCGAAAAGTGAGCGTTGCGGCCTCCCGCAACGGCTATTTTAATCGCGCGCCGATAGCGCGTCAAACATTGTGAATAAATTAACTACTCCTATTGGTTGCGAAGAAAATTGTACAAATATTAGACACCCTCAAGGCCCTTGGAAGAGGAGTGGCTGCGACCCACGGACGCCATGGCCTCGCCGTTGACGGCTAACGGCGAATTCTTGACACACTATTGGCAAGGTGTTAGAATTCCCGTGCTCCGCGGAGCCACTAACAGTGTCAGGAACCGATAAATGACCCTAGAACAGAAGGTGGAGCTCAAGAAGGGCCTCAAGGACGTATACTTCGACCGCACTAATATCAGCGACGTTGACCCTTCCGGCAAGCTCATCTACCGTGGCTACAACATTCACGACCTCGCACCGAATTCCTCGTTCGAAGAAGTCTGTTATCTTCTCCTGAAGGGCTCGCTCCCCACAAAGGCCCAGCTTGCGGAGTTTGAGTCGCAGATCAGGTCCAGCCGCCAGGTCCCTTCGGAAGTCCTCCAGGTCATTCGCATAACAAAGTCTGCGTACCCAATGGACGTGCTGCGGACCGCCGTATCGGCAATGGCCCTCTCGGACAAGGACGTGAATAACATGTCCCCGGAGGCCGTCTATCAGAAGTCTGTTCGAATAACGGCCGCCGTACCCACGATTGTGGCAGCGCACGACCGCATTCGCCGCGGCCTCGAGCCTCTCTCCCCCAGGAACGACCTGGGCCACGCCGCGAACTTCCTGTATATGCTTACAGGCGCAGTGCAGGACCCGCAGGACGCCCGTCTCATCGACAAGGACTTCCTTCTCCACGCCGAACACGGCGTAAACGCGTCCACCTTCGCCGGCCGCGTCGCCGCCTCCACAAGCTCCGATTACTACGCCGCCATCACGGCGGCCATTGCTACCCTCAAAGGCCCCAAGCACGGCGGCGCCGCTGAGGCCGTCATGCAGATGGCTGAGGAGATCGGCAGCGAAGAGAACGCCGAGTCGTATGTCGAGAATGTCCTTGCCTCCGGCGGCCGCGTGATGGGCTTCGGCCACGCCGTGTACAAGGACGTGGACCCGCGCTCCGTCCACCTGCGTGCGGACGCGGAGGCGCTCGGCACCCGCAAGGGCAATCCCAAGTGGTTCCGGATTATCGCGGCTCTGACAGAGACCAAGGCGATGAAGCGCCGCGCCCGTCTGGGCATCAACCCGAACGTGGACCTGTGGTCCGGCTCGGTCTACGCGCTCATGGGCATCCCCAAGGACCTTTACGTGCCCATATTCGCCATAGGGCGCATGCCCGGGTGGTCTGCCCACGTGATCGAGCAGTACGAAGACAAAAACATTCTTCGGCCACGACTACTCTATGCCGGCCAGATGGACCTGGCATACGTGCCGATAGAAAAGCGCGGCTAGCTCCGCGTGCGTTGGGCCGGCAAAACTGAATACGTGCCTTTTGGGATCAAGTACTCTAATGAAGGGGCCTACTTTGATGAACCAGGAAGCAGTCGTAACGGCATGTCGACATCGCTGGCTTATTGACAGCCCGAACGGCCCGGTCAGCCAGGGCAAGTGCATCTCGTGCGGGGAGCACGGGGAGTTCAGGAACTCCATGCCGATCTCCGGCTGGGACAGGGAAGGCGCAAAGAGCCACCGCGCCAAGCAGGCACGCACGTAGTCAGGCCCCCATTCGCTTCATAGTCGAAAATAACAGGAACACCAAGGGCGTCCCGCCATGCGGGGACGCCCTTCGATTTACCTCGGAAGCGCAATGTTTACCAAGCCAACGCCCGCGGAGCTTGAAATCAGGTCCAGGATATCCGCAAGAGGAAGGATCACCTTTGCGGAATTCATGGAAGTCGCCCTTTACCATCCGGGAGGGTACTACTCCACGCCCGGGCGCATAACGCCGCACGGCGACTTCTACACCAGCCCCACGGCGCATCCAGCCTTTGGCGCACTCATCGCTCTAGCCTTGAGAAGCATGTGGGAAAGCCTCGGAAGCCCGGCCGCGTTCGTTGCGATAGAGCTCGGCGCAGGCAACGGCGCGCTCGCGGACGGCGTTGCGACGTACGCCGCAGAGGTCGGCGATGATTTCGCGCGCGCGCTGCGGTACGTCGCCGTCGATCAGCAAGCGCCGCCCGCTTCTCCCTTCCACCACACCGTGCGGGCCGCCGGCGCGCCGTTTCGAAAACTGGTTGGCTGTGTTCTCTCCAACGAGCTTTTGGACGCCTTTCCCGTTCACCGCTTCGAGATTGTCGATGGGAAGGTCCGTGAGGTGTACGTGACCGTAAGGGACGGCAGCCTGGTGGAAGAGGTCGCGGCGCCTTCGACTCTCCTGATAGCGGAGCGCCTGGCGGCCCTGGGTCGAACGCTACCGGATGGGTTTCGCGGCGAGGTCAACCTGCGCATCGCTCCGTGGGTCCGCGACGTTGCGGACGCCCTTGCCGGAGGGTACGTCATGACCATCGACTACGGCCACAAGGAGATGGAGCTGTACTCTCCGCAACGGTCTCGCGGCACGCTGGAGACCTACTACCGGCACACTACGGGGGCCAGCCCATACCAGTGGGTAGGCGCTCAGGACATTACGGCCCAGGTCGACTTCTCGCAGTTGATAAGGGCAGGGGAGGCGTCCGGCCTGAAGCCGCTCAGTCTCATCTCCCAGGCCGAATTCCTGCGCAGGCTCGGCATCGAGCGATGGCTGGACAAGGTCACGAACAGCGGGCTCGGTGAGGCGGAGAAGGAGGCCAACCTCCTCGGAATTTCCGAGCTCATCCGCCCGGACGGCCTGGGCAAGTTCAAGGTGCTGCTCCAGGGGAAGGGGAGCGCGGCAGGGGATATCGGCGCCTTGTTGCTTCCGGACGCTGCACAGGGAGTAGCCGCACTACCGGTTCCGCTGTTGCCGTCCGGACGGGTGGCGCAGACGCGAGCAACCATGCCTCAGGCGTCGTTCGAACTCACCGAGCTTTGGCCCGAGGACAACGTCAAAGGACGGGATCGATAGGGCCGGTTAGCTGACACCCTCTTTGACGCTGGGGGGATGACACAGTCATCGCAGCCGGATCACCCCCATTGTCATTTCGGGCATATTTGCAGAAAATGTGTGATCAGCGTGGTACAAGGTAAAAGTACCAAGTGAAATACTGATAGCGATTGTTCGTGCTCAGTCCCCTGTGCTGACGGTATCGAGCTTTGAGCCTGGAGAAGTAGCCTTCAAGGCCATTGGTGGATGACGGTATGTTCGGGTCCCCCAGGTAGAAGAACATGTCAGGCAGAGCTCTAAACAACATGCTAC
>VGZY01000083.1 GCA_016872355.1 SAR202 cluster bacterium
TCCTCGCCCAAGGATCGAAAGCCGGCTCCAGATCACCCTTGGAGATCGAGACTGATTCAACCAAAACCAGTCGTACTGACAAAATCACTGAGCAGTAAGACTGACAAAGTCATTGAGCATTGACACGTGGCCTGTGTCTGGCGCATTCTTCGGTGTGGACTTAACACGGCCCTTCAGGCCGTTTGCTATGCCGGACCTTACCCAGCCCGTTGGGCTGGGCTCAGGGAACACGCTCCTTCAGAGCGTTAGGCCCAGGACAGCGGGCAAGGCAAGAATCAAAACTCGGAGAATCGAATTAGTTGGAGCAGGTGCCACAGACATCTCGCCCCTGCAGGGCTCTAAATCTATTCGGTCAAGTGACCCAGGGCTGCGCGCCTTCGCAGAGCCTTCGGCACTTCACCCTGGGCTAAGTTATCACGCGCCTTCAGCGCTCCCCGCATCGCCGCCCCAGAGGCGTGCAGAATCCTCATGATATGAGGACGGCTGAGGCAACCACGGGTTTGCTGAACTGCCGCGATACATCGGGCTGCCCATACTCAGCCGCGCCATTTGGGCGTGCAATGGCATTCTCATTGTTCTGGCCGGCTACCGGCGGGCGCCGGCCAGTGCGGTGGCGTTGTCCACGATGTCCGTATAGGACAGGCCGCAGTACTTTAGCAGGTCGTCTGTGGAGCGGCCGGACTTGGGGATGCGGCGCACGAACATCTGGCGCACCTTGAAGCTGCCGCCGTGGGCGGTCAGCGCATCGGCCACGGCGCCGCCGAGGCCCGCGCCGTAGTTGTCCTCCACTGTCAGAACGCGCCCGCCGTTCTTCAACGCCAGTGCCGCGATTGCCTCATTGTCGAATGGTATGGAGTAGAGGTCCACGAGGGTGGCCTTGATCCCTGCCTTCGCCAGCTCCGTGAGCGCCTTGCGCGATTCGTGGACCATGTACCCGCCGGCGACGATCAGAAGGTCGCTTCCCTCGGAAAGGACCTTGTGGCCGCCGAGGTCGAACTGGGTGTGGGAGTCGTACAGGAATTTGACGTCCGGCCGCATTGTGCGCATGTAGCACAGGCCATAGTGCTCCGCCATGCGAACGGTGAGCTGGTAGGCGCAATAGGCATCCGCGGGGTTCAGGATGTAGATTGCCGGGCCGCCCTCATCGGCATTAACCATCGCCATTGAGCGGAAGAACGCCATGTCCGCCATGGCCATCTGGCTTGGGCCGTCCGCAGCGATATTCACGCCGACGTGGGACCCGACGATCTTCATGTTGAAGCGGCTGATCAGGCCCATTTCGAGCTGGTCGTAGCCGCGCTGGATGAAGCGGCCGAAGCTGGAGGCGAAGGGTATCTTGCCGCCCACGGCCAATCCGCCCGCGCATGAGACCATGTGCTGCTCTGCGATGCGGCACTCAAAGAACCGCTCAGCCAGCTCCGCGTCCTTGTAGAAGTACTCGGAGAAGGTGGAGTTCTTCACATCCGCGTCCAGTGCCACGACGCTGCGGTTGGCGTGGCCAAGGGCCCGCAGCGCGATGCCGTACGCCTTGCGCGGCGCCAGCTCGCCCTTCTTGAGAGCGGCTTCCTGGCCAAATATTCGCGCGGCCTCATTGAAAGTGGGGACGGGGCTAAGCGTGTAGCGCTCGGGCGAGAATTTCCGGGGCGCCGGCGAGATCTTGAGCTCGCTCTTGATGCCGGAGACGCCCAGCTTCTGGGCCATCGTATCCAGCTGCGCCATTGCTTTTTTGTAGCCGTCGCCTGTCAGGGGCTTGCCGTGCCAGCCCGCCATCTCGGGAGTGGCGAACCCCCACCCTTTCACCGTCTCGGCGACAATCGCGAACGGCTTCGAACGAGGGTCTCGGCAGTGAGCGGTGTGCTCAGCAAGCGCCTGGTGTATCTCGGCGGGGCTGTGGCCGTCGACGACGCGCACCTCGTACCCCGCGCCGCGCAGCTTGGCGGCGGTTACCTCCGCGCTCTGCTGGTGGCTTACTTTGTCGGACTGGCCGTAGCTATTGCAGTTGAAGATTGGGCAGACGGTATTGAGGCCGTAGTCCGCGATGAAGTCGATGGCTTCCCATATCTGGCCCTCGCGGCTCTCACCGTCGCCTATGATGCAGAAGACGCGCTTGTCCAGCCCATCGAGCCTCCCGGCGGCGGCGAGGCCGGCGGCGATGGAGAGGCCCTGTCCGAGCGAGCCTGTGGCCGCTGGGAAGAAAGTGAAGCCCTCGGCGGGATTCGGGTGGCCGTCGATGGGGCTCGCGATATCACGGAGCCTCATGACTTCTTCGCGGGTGAGCGGATGGGGCTCGGGCTTCGCGACGACGATGCCGATATCGGCCGCGGCGGCGTACACGATGGGCACCGCATGGCCTTCGGAAAGCACGAGCCTGTCGGCGGCGGCACTGTCCGGCTCGGCGGGGCTGTACCGCATATGGCCGTACATCAGGGCGGTTACCAGGTGGGCAAGGCTGGCGGCGGAGCTCGGGTGACCGGAGTCCGCGGCCGTCGTCATATCGATTGAGAGCTTTACAAGCTCAATCGCTTTGGCGTGAACGGATTCGTCGAAACCCATGAGTCCCCTCCGGATGCCTGGCGGCGTCGGCAGAATGAGGTCTGCCGGCCCCCTTAGGGCCGACAGATATGGTACCTGCCTCTACCCTTGAGCGCAATCGGGGCTTTCTCCTGCCCTTTCGCGGCAATTAGACCGTTACTTCAGTGTACTCCGGGGGCTGCGACCGCACCACATGCTGCGGCAGGAAATGAACTGTCAATTACGCGACCACACGTTCGGGCATGGTAGAATTGCGCGGGCTGAAGGTACGGCCGTTTGGGGCCGCGGGCGATTGGCCGAGACTGCCGATGGAGATTACGGTTTATTATGAGGATAAGGGTTACAGGCCGCGTGCTGGACTCCGCTTCCGGCGAGGGTATGCCGGGCATGCTGGTGACGAATGGAGAGACATCTGTCAGGACAGGCGCCGGAGGCCAGTTTGACCTGGGCGTTGAGCCCGGCGCGCACTCCTTCGTTTACGTGAGCGTGCCGGACACGCGCCGTGCAGCGGGCCCCTTTTACCGCCAGGCGCCGGACAGGGACGCTGACCTGACATTCGTGCTGGACCCCGCATTTGAGCGGGCCCGGCGGACGTTCACACTGGCGCAAATATCCGACACGCATGTGGTTGTTGAGGATGTGCACCGTCCGCTGGGGGCGACGCTGACGAAGGATTCCGGAAACCTGCTCGCGGCAGACCTTAAACGGATGGAGCGGGAGACCGCGCCGGCGCTGGTGCTCGGGACGGGAGACCTGACGGACTGCTGCGACTCTTGTCACCACCCTGGAGCAGGGGGCGGATTCGAAGCTCTCTTCGTTCAGCGAGGCACTCTGGTGGGCCGTGGTCACAATCACAACCGTAGGCTACGGAGACGTCGTGCCGGTTACGGCGGCGGGTCGGGGCGTTGCCTTTGGCCTGATGCTCGTGGGTATTACGTTATTCGGCGCTGTGACTGCTAACCTTGCGTCCTTCCTGGTGAAGAGCGAGGACCCCAAGGAGGCGATGCTGAAGGAGCTGCTTGCCGAGGTAAAGACCCTGAAGGAAGAGCTTGCCCGCGAAAAGGCCGAGGCGTAGACACCCACACACCATGCGACCATTCTCATTTCTCTTGCCAAAGCCGGTATTGACCGAAAAAGAGCAGGACCGCGGCCTGCGCATGATGACGTGGCAGGCCATCGCGGGGTCCGGCGCGGGGGGCGTCATCTCCGGCGGGTTCGTCACCGCTTTTGCGTTGTTGTTGGGCGCCAACAACTTCCAGATTGGGGCGATGACGGCAATCCCGTTCGTTGCGCAAATGGCGCAAATCCTCGTCGTCATCCTTGTCGAGAAGACTCGGATGCGCAAAGCCATCTGCACGGTGGCCTACTTTCTCGCCTACCTCATTTGGATACCAACCGCGCTCATCCCGTTCATGATCGACGTCCCGTCACCCGGGGCAGTTGCGATTCTCCTCGTGTTCGTGTCTGCGCGCGGCATAGTAAACGCGTTTGTGAACTCCACGTGGAATAGCTGGCAGCGAGACCTCCTGCGTCCGAGCACTATGGGCCGTTTTCTGTCCGAGCGCATGAAGCTAGCTACAATCGCCGCGGTGGTCGCGGGCATAGCGGCTGCTATATACATCGACTACTGGAAGGAGGCGCGGCCGCCGAGCGAGGAGCTGCTAGGGTATTCCCTCGCGATAATTGTCGGCATTGTCCTTTTTGCCATTCCGTGCGGCATATTCGTGTCACTGATGCCGGAACCGCGGATGGCCATGCCGGAAGGCAAGCGCCCGCCGATCGCCAAGACACTTTCGGCGCCACTTCGGGACGCGAACTACCGCAGATTGGTCAGCTTTCTGTTCCTATGGAACAGCGCCGCGTACCTGGCGATCCCATTCTTCGCCGTTTACATGCTTGTCCGGCTGGAGATGCCCGTTTCGTTCGTTGTCAGTATGGGCGTTTTCAGCCAGGTCACCAACATCCTGTTCCTCAAAGTGTGGGGCAGGTTTGTTGACAAGTACGGGGGCAAGGCGGTGATGTCGCTAACCTACACCCTCCACATGTTCGTCGTCCTCGGATGGGCGTTCGTGTCGGTGCCGTCCAGCAAGATCGTCGTGATCCCAATGATCATATTCCTGCATGGCCTGCTTGGAATCGCCAACGCGGGTATAAACGTCAGCACGATGACCGTCAGAATAAAGCTTGCGCCGCCCGCGCAGTCGATGGCGTATCT
The DNA here is from genome assembly GCA_016872355.1 of SAR202 cluster bacterium. NCBI lineage: Bacteria > Bacillati > Chloroflexota > Dehalococcoidia > SAR202 cluster bacterium. The sequence continues at coordinate 4,748 of VGZY01000083.1, forward strand.
CACCAGCGCGTCTCTGGCCGGGAACGTCGGCGCAGGAGTGGGCCCGCTGCTGGGAGGGTTCTTTGCGGACTTCTTCAGCGTTCGCGAGTTCGAGATAGCGTTGCGTTGGATTGACCCGTCACGCAACGTAGAGTTTCCGGCCGTGCACCTCACCGGGTTCGACTTCCTCTTCGTGGTCTCGTTCGTCTTTGGAATGGCGATGATGAACATCCTTTCAAGGGTGAAGGAAGAGGGAGAGGTGAAGTCCGAGGTCGTGTTGACGGAGCTGATGGAACAGACTCGCGGCAACCTGCGGGCACTTCAGCCTGTTCCGGTCATCGGCATAATGTCTCACATGCCTTCCAGATTGAAGCACGTCCCTCACTTCGGCGGTCTCGATATAGCGATCGGCGTCACCACGTACCAGATAGCAGCCTCCACCCGGTCCGCCGTGGAGGCGGTTGTGCGAGGCAAGACGGCGGCAAAAGACATAGGTCATAAAGTGAGCAACGCGGTATCCAAGGCCGTGGACCAGGTTGAGGACGTGGGCAAGCACGGGGCGGAGGTGGCGCGCCACGCCACGGTGGGGGCACTTCACGCCGTGGGAGATGTCGGCGAGAACCTGGAGAAGCTCACTCATGAGGTTGTGACCGGCACCCTGGACGCACTAGCCAAGTCCTCAATAGACCCCACGGACGCCCTGTGGGGGGTGGGTTACGGAAGCGTGCAGGGGGCGACCGCCGCTGGGGCGGACCCGACGGAGGTGGCCGCGCAGGCGATTGAGAGCGCGCGGAAGGCGGCGGGAGGGCTCGGCCTTACTGAGGACCATGCGATCGCAATCGCCTCAAAGGGCGCCATGGACGCCGCAACGGAGATGGACGGAAATACAGCCTCCCAGGTAAAGCAGAAGCTTGAGACGACAGCGATAAACCTGGCCGAGGCGAGAAAGCAGTACCTTGAGGGCGAAAGCCAACGCTGAGAACGCCCAGTTACCGGCCTACACCGAAAGACAACCCCGCGCCACGGGTGTTACCATTTAGCGCATGCGTCTTTCAGATACCTTGCCGCGTGAGCGGCGTCGCTTCGACGGCCTCATCGTCGCCTCTGTGCTTTTCGTCGCCGCGGGCGTAACCATCGGCAACAGCCAGTACACCTTCGGCCTCTTCGTCGGCCCCATTGAGGAGACATTCGGATGGCAGCGTACTGCCATCAACGCGTCTATCTCCTTCATGGCTATCGGCAGCATTGCCTCACCGTTCATTGGCCGCGCCATGGACCGCTATGGGGCGAAGGTCATCATGGCGGCATGTCTCTTCTCTGCCGGGACCAGCTTCGTCCTGCGCCCTTTCATGACCGAGCTGTGGCACTGGTACGCCCTGAGCTTCATGCAGTTCATCGGCTTCACGGGCGCGGCAAGCCTGCCTGCCGGACGACTGATCGGCCTCTGGTACCGCAAGTCGCCTGGACGCATGCTGGGCGCCACCATGATGGGAAACAACTTCGGCGGCATAGTCCTGCCGATTGTGGTTGGCTTTGCCCTCACCCACGCCACCTGGCGTGAGGCCTACGTGGTCGTGGGCGTCCTCACACTGGCAATCGGCGTTCTGGCACTGATGCTCGTGCGTGAGCCGCCAATAGAGCTTCATCACGGGACGGACTCGCCCGAGACCGGGAAGGCCAGAAAGACGCCGTCACCGATTCCAGGCATGCCGCTAAGCCAGGCGGTGCGGACCTTCTCGTTCTGGGGCGTTTCCGCCGGCGTGACCGCCAGCGCGTTCACGGCCGCCGCGGTAGTGCCGAACATCGGCGCGCACCTGGCCGACTCCGGCTTCTCGTCCGGTCTGATCCCCTTATCCCTCAGCGTCCTTGCGGCTGCGGGAATGTGCGCCAAGCCGCTCTTCGGCTTTCTTGCCGAGAGGCTGACCGCCCGCCGGGCATTCATGACCAGCCTGACAGGGCAGATGACGTTTGTTGCTCTGATGGCGCTGTTTCATCACCCCGCCGGGCTCTGGCTTTCGCTAGTATTGTTCGGCCTGTCCATGGGGGCGCATAGCGCACTGGTCCCACTGCTTGTTCAGCAGAGTTTCGGAGTACGGCACTTTGGGAGCGTTGCCGGGATGGTGAACCTGTTCACGGTGGTGCCGTTTGCCGGCGGGCCAATCCTGGCAGGCGCGGCCTTCGACCTCACCAGCAGTTATGCGCCTGCCTTCATTCTGTTTGCAGGGATGTATGGTTTGGGTATACTGGCGCTTACGCGCGTGAATCAGCTCAAGGAGTTGGAAGCCGATGGACTTCGATTTAAGGCCGGTTAAGGCTGATGAGATGGAGCGGTGGGCAACTGCCCGCTCGCGTGGCTTCGGCCAACAGCTCGACCGTGCTGACTTTGAGGTCCGCAGAAGCATCTACGACCTCTCCCGAACGGTGGGCGTGTTTGACGGCGAAGAAGTTGTGGGCACTTCGTACTCTTCCGCGTGGCGTATCAACGTTCCGGGCGGAAGCCTCCCGGTCGCCGGAATTGTCGCGGTCACTGTGCAGCCGACCCACAGGCGCCGCGGCATCCTGACAAACATGATGTCCCACCAGCTCGCCGACGTTCACCGCCGGGGGGAGCCGATCGCGGCGTTGTACGCCTCCGAGAGCATCATCTACGGGAGATTTGGATTCGGAATGAGCGTAATGCACGAGAGCTGGTCAATAGAGCGCGTTCACTCGGCTTTGGCAATGCCGGCGCGGCAGTCCGGCCGTGTTCGATTTGTCACAGTTGAGGAGATGCGCAAAACGTTTCCGGATATCCAGGCGCGCGCGCTCAAGGACCGGCCCGGAGCTATCCTCCGGCCGGAGTGGGACTGGGACCGGCGGGTCAGGTGGGCGGCAGAGCCCCCTCCAGGCTTCGTGTCCCCGTTCTATGCGATCTACGAAGCGTCCGGCGCTGCCCAGGGGTATGTGAGCTACATGATTGACAAGGGAGATCTCACCGTTGTGGAGCTCATGTCGGTCACGGACGAGGCGCACGCAGCGCTGTGGAGCTTTGTGTTCGGCGTCGACCTGGTCAATGTCATTAGGGTACAGAAGCGACCTGTGGACGACCCTCTCCAGTGGATGCTCGCCGACCCTCGCTCCCTGCGGCGAACTCCGCACGATGGCGCGATGGGCGCGATGTGGACACGCATTGTGGACGTACCCGCAGCGCTCTCCGGACGCATTTACCTTCGCGAGGGCCGTCTGGTCCTCGAAGTCCACGACCCTTTCTGCCCATGGAACAACGCGCGGTTCGCTCTCGAGGCAGGCCCGGATGGGGCCGCCTGCTCACAGACTGCAGAGGCGGCCGACCTGACCTTGTCGGCCGCGGACCTCGGCGCTGCCTACCTTGGCGGAGTCACCTTTTCCACGCTTTCACACGCCGGTCGGATTGAGGGGCGAACGCCTGGCGCTCTCCGCAGAGCAGATGCTATGTTCGCCTGGGACCTACAGCCGTGGTGCCCCTTCAGCTACTGATACGTACGCAAATCACCCCTATATATTTCCAGAGACGCACTATGTAGAATGTCTGCGAATCCCTTCCGCAGACTTATTACCCGCTCCAAGCACCAGACTTCCTTATTCTGAATATACTATTTGAGGACTCAAACCATGCCACAGCCTGACGGCAACGGTACGATCAATCTGGCGACATGCCAGTTCCCTGTCAGTGACGATATTGCTCGCAATTCACGCTACGTTCAGGACCAGATAGCCCGCGCCAGGAAATCCGGAGCCAAAGTTGTCCATTTCTCGGAGTGTGCGCTATCGGGCTACGCGGGCGTTGAGTACGACAGCGCAGACAAGATAGATTGGGCACTTCTGGAGCAGGAGATGCCCAAAGTCTGCAAAGCGGCCAAGAAGCACAAGGTGTGGGTGGCCCTGGGGAGCTCCCACCGTCTCTCGCCGGGAAACAAGCCGCACAACAGCGTTTATGTAATCACTCCTGAAGGAGAGATTTACGATCGCTACGACAAGCGCTTCTGCACCGCCGGCGACCTCAACCACTACACCTCGGGCGACCATTTCGTGTGCTTCGAGGTCAACGGGGTCAAACTGGGCGTCCTGATTTGCTACGATGTGCGGTTCCCTGAGCTTTACCGGGAGTACAAGAAGATCGGAGTTCAGGTCGTTCTGCACTCGTTCTACAACGCCCGTGCAGAGAAGAAGAACATCCACACGACTATCATGCGGCCCACACTGCAGTCGCACGCCGGCATTAACGCGATGTACATCAGCGCGCCCAACGCGTGCGGCTTTTACCAGAGCTGGCCGAGCGTGTTCATCACCCCTGACGGCGTCATAGCAAAGTCCCTGCGCCAGCACCAGGCAGGCGTGATGATGAACAAGATCGACCTGGCGCAGAAGTTCTATGACGCGTCTGAGCCGTTCCGAGACAAGGCCATGAATCACATCCTCAACAGTGGCGACCTCGTTGACGACGCCCGCAGCAGAGACCGCGAGTCGGCTTGAAGCCCAGGAGCGAACGCCCTTTCGTTTTGGCACTTGACCCACGCGTAGAATAGGTATTGATTAGGTCCGGGTTTCATTTCATTGATTGGAGGGCTGTGTGAGGCTGTTCATCAAGCTGGCAGTTTTGGCAGTCGTCGCTGTGGTTCTCCTGGTTGTGGTGGCAGGCGTTTACGTCGCCGGAGCCACCGGGCTGATACCCCCTCTTAAGGGCGCCTTCGGCAGCGAAGGCAAGCCGGTATCTGCGGAACAGGTCGCACGGGGCCGCGCAGTCGAGTCCAAGATCACTTCCGCCGTTGAAGGTTCGTCCGCTTTCCACCTTGAGCTCACCGATGAGGAGCTCACTGACCTGCTGATGAGCAGGATCGATCCGACCAAAGAGGTCCGCGATGCGAAGGTGAACATTCATGATCACGAGGTGGCGTTCTCCGGCAACCTCAACGGCCGTATCCCAATCCCGTTCTCCGGCGCGGTGGACATCGTTCTCGAGGATGGCTTCGTCCAGTTGGAAGTGAAGCGCGTTTCCATGACCGCCCTACCCCTCCCGGGCGCTGCCAAGACAGAGATCCAATCTGTCGTCGACGACGTGCTGGATGTAAACGAGTCACTCAGGCAGGCCGGCGCGACAGGGATCCAGCAGGTGGAAAAGGACGAGGGTAGGATCACGATAGTGGGCCTGAAGCAGGGCAACGTCAGCGTGTCCGACGGAGTGAAGAAGTCCATCCAGGACGCTGCGAACCGATCCGGGGCGTCCGGCCGGCCCGCGCCCCTGGCCCCCGGCGGGGACATGGTCCCTCCGGGAACAGCCGCGACCAAGAGCGGCGCAGAAGTCTACCTGGCGCTCGGAGACTCCCTCGCGGCTAACGTCGGCGTCACTAACCCGAACGATGGGTACGTTTCCCGATTCCACGCGTACCTTGAAAGGAAGACCGGCCGGTCCCTTGCCCTGACTAACCTCGGTGTCTCGGGCGAGAGCTCCGTTTCATTCAAGCAGACTCAGCTCGGCAGGGCGCTCCAGGAACTCCGCCAGCGCCGTGACGACGGCGACGCTTCGACGGGAGTCAGCGTCGTCACGCTGGACCTCGGCGCGAACGATCTGCTAAGCCACCTTGCCACCGAGGACTGCCAGAACGACCCTCGCGGCGCCGCGTGCCAGGCGCGCGTGACCGCCGCCATCGCCACATACGAGACCAACTTCCGGGACATCGTCTCCGAGGTGGCCGCCAACATGGAGTCCGGCAGCAGGCTGTACATTATGACTATTTACAATCCATTCGACTTCGGCATTGGCCTGCCGTTCGAGGCTTTCTCGAACGAGACGGTGGAGCGGCTCAACACCATCATCAAGTCCGCTGCACAGGCTAATAACGCCAGGGTCGCGGACGCCTATCCCCTCATGAAGGTTAACGCCGGCGCGTGGACGCACATGCTGGAGGGTGATATTCACCCCACGGCGACCGGCTTCCAGGTGCTGGCGTATTCGCTGGCGCAGGCGGAGCAACAGTAGCTAACTAACGATGGGCGTTCTCTGAGGATGCCTGTCGGAGGCACAATGCCGCTGGCGGCCACGGCCCACGGGACCTGTTCCCGTGGGCCGTGGCTTTGTGGTCAACTATGCAGGCAATCCACAAAAGGGGTGAGCCTTTGGACGCTTCAGACATCCGCCGGATCACGGTTGTGGGCGCCGGGCTCATGGGACATGGCATCGCGCTGGAGTTCGCCCTCCGCGGATACCAGGTTACTTTGAACGCCCGCACCGATGAGAGCCTCACGAAGGCGATGGAACAGGTGCGGAAGAGCCTGGCGCGCATGGTGTCTTTGGGTATGGCGACCGATGACCAGTCGCGCAAGGCGGCGATGTCTATGGACACACACTCGAACCTCGCGCTCGCGGTCGCAGACGCCGACCTGGTGATCGAGTCGGTCGTCGAGGACCTGGCGATCAAGCGGCACGTCTTCCGGCAGCTTGACGGCCTGTGCCCTGCCCGCACGATCCTCGCGTCCAACTCTTCCGCGATTATGCCATCTGCGCTCGCGCAGGCTACGGGCCGCCCGGAAAAAGTTATCGACACCCACTACATTAACCCGCCTTACCTGGTGCCGCTAGTTGAAGTTGTTCGTGGGCCGGACACCTCCGACGAGACAGCCGACGCTGTAATGAGCTTTCTCAGGGAGATCGGCAAGAGGCCCATTCTCATCGAGCGCGAGGTCCCGGGTTTCGTCGCGAGCCGCCTGCAGGCCGCTCTCCTGCGTGAGGCGCTGTGGCTGGTGCAAAACGGCGTGGCATCTGCCGCGGACGTGGACCGGGCTATCAAGGACAGCCTGGGTCGCAGGTGGGCCGTCGCGGGCGTGTTCGAGGTGCTTGAGCTGGCCGGGTGGGACCTTCTGGCCGCAATCGCCGCCAACCTCTTCCCTCACCTGGCGGACGACAAGGAGGTCCCGGACGTGCTCGCCGACAAGGTCGACAATGACGAGCTGGGCGTCAAGACCGGCCAGGGCTTCTACAAGTGGACGCCAGAGTCGGCAGAGGCCCTCAGGCAGCGCATAGCCTACGCGCTGACAGAGATATAGCGTTGAGAAAAGTAGCCCCTTACCCTATCTGGTCCAGCACCTTCCTTGACAGCATCATCTTGACCGGGCTGATCGGGCGGAAGGTGCGGGAGATGCGGACGTCTCCGGCCATGCTCATCAGCGTGTACGCCTCGTAGGGCTTCATCTTCTTCTCATCGATCAGGAACTTGACCATGCCGTGCACGGCCTCCTTCATCGCCGGGGCGAGCTCCTCGCCGTAGGAAAGAATAACGAAGTGCTCGGGTGTGAGGGCACGCGTCGTCGTCAGGTTCATCCCCTTTTCGACCGATACGCGGATATGGGTCTCCGAGGAGCACTCGGCCCCCGTGCCGCCGACCGCGCCGTCGCCAATGACAGCGTGGCAGTCCCCCATTGTCAGCATCCCGCCAGGGACGAATACAGGAACCCAGAAGGTCGAGCCGGCGACCAGTTCCTTCATATCCACATCGCCGCCGTATGGGCCGCTGTCGCTCGCGGTCGTCTGCCGGTAGGTCGGGGTATTCGCGACGAATCCCATTGAAGGCATCATCTTCACCCGGATGCCGTTGGGCAGGACAACGTGGTCGCCATCGAGCGCCATCGTTGTGGGGTAACCCTTGTCGAACATCTCGGTGAGGAAGCCGCGGCCGGGCATGACCATGTGCGCGGCGTCGAAGACCGGCTTAATGCTCAGGAACTCGACCTTCAGCGCGTCTCCCGGCTCAGCGCCCTCGACGTAGATCGGCCCGGTGGCGGGCGCGACGAACGGCTTCGCCTGGATTGCAGCGACATCGCGGGTGCCCTCGAACGCGTCCCACGTCTCGACAATCAACTCCTCGCCGGACTTGACCTTGATCGCAGGCGGATTGTTAGGGTCGAGGAAGTAGACTTTCTTGTCGCGCGTTAGTCGCTTCATGTGGGTCCTCCGTTTTTTGACTATCGGCATTATAGCTACCCGAGGTATCGAGCACAAACCGCCGTTTCGTCTGTCAATGCTCAATGACTTTGTCAGTCTTACTGCTCAGTGATTTTGTCAGTACGACTGGTTTTGGTTGAATCAGTCTCGATCTCCAAGGGTGATCTGGAGCCGGCTTTCGATCCTTGGGCGAGGAGAGGGGTGTGCTGGAGACGGGTCCGTCTCCAGCACGCCCCTCTCCTCGCTTGCCCGCCTGAGCTTTTCTTCGCCTTGCTCGCAGGACTGCGGGTCTTAGGGGAGCAACCGTGCTGGCCAGCTCACGCCCCTTGTGCATGACCACGATGCGCCCGTCCAGCCGCTCCTGTACCTCTACGGTCGCCCTGGCGTATGTGCTCCGCTCGCTGTCAGGCTCGATCTGCAGGTCCTCTCCACCAAAGCTCACCGTGTTATCCGCGGCCACTGTCCGCTGGTATCGGAAGCACAGCACACTGT
>VGZY01000084.1 GCA_016872355.1 SAR202 cluster bacterium
CCATCAGCTCAGCGGCCTTACTTGCCTCGCAACGCCCCTCCAGAACAAGGTTCAGTATCTGTGCTCTCTTCGCTTCTCGCTCGGTCAAATGTAGTCCTCTCATGGACTGACATATTCACTGAGCAGTTACCTACTGACAATATCACTGAGCAAAGACACATTGCTTAGCCTCATGTTGACTTTGCCGGACGATTCTAATATCCTACCGACCTAATAGCGCAAATCCAAAAGATGCGCCGTCGGCAAGGAGACCGTATGAAGATGGTGATCGGTCCAAAGCAGCTGACTGGTATTCTTCTGTTGGTCATGACCGTCGTAGACCTGAGCTGGTACTACTTCTTCGAAATAGCCCCGCTGGACGTGGACATGACCACGCCGGGGGCGGTCGCCGCATCGTTCGCCGTCATCAACGAGAACCGCGGGATGTACCTCGCCGGGCTGTGGGACGACTTCGCCTGGAACTTCACAGCCTTTCTCGTCGGCTGGGGGCTGTACCTGGGGCTGCGCGACCGCGACCAGCGGTGGGCGCTGCTGGGCGGGCTCAGCTTCGTCGCCGCCGCAATCACATACGTGATTGCGGACGCCGTCTGGCTCGGCTGGGACAGCTTCGCCGATCAGTACGCCTCTGCGAGCGGCGCCGCTGCAGAGTCGCTCAAGACCGCCGCGCTGGCGCTTAGCCCCATCGACTGGTGGGCCGACGGCATCGGCTCGATCTTCTTCAGTGTGGGCCTGCTGGCGTTCAGCCTCGCGCTTCGCGCCGTGACCGGCGGTTGGGGCCGCTGGCTCTGGGCGCTGGGCCTCGTGGGCGCGGTGGTCTGCTTCACCACCTCGCTCTTCGATGTGACCGCCGCGGACTACCTCTACTTTGTAAACACCGTGTGGTACGCGCTGACAGGCGTCTGGCTCCTCATGGACTCCATGGCGAAGAAGGCGGAGGCGGCGCAGCCGTCTGCCGCGACGACCTGAACGGATTGCCCAGATAGATCGGTAACCGGAAGGGCGGACAACAAAAGTGTCCGCCCTTCCTATTTGTCGGGGTGTCCTAACGGCGTAGGCTGTTGTACACTTAGGCCCCGCCCCGCGTTACTCAACCGTTTCTGATGGCCGAAAAGGAGACCGGATGAAACTCGCCGCGCGCCCTCAAATCATCGCCGGCGTCCTGCTGTTGGCGCTGGCCGCCGTCGACGCGGCCTGGTACTTCTTCTGGAACTTCCAGGGGCTGGCGATAGACATGCCCTCGCTCGATCTCGCTGCCGGCACCTTCCAGGTCATCGACGAGAACCGGCAGTTCTATCTCACCGCCGTGTGGTTCGACTTCGCCTGGAACCTCGTCGCGTTCCTCGCCGGGTGGGCGCTCTACCTGGTGTTGCGGAGGCGGAGCCGCAGATGGGCGCTGCTTGGCATTCTGGGGTTCGTGTCCGGCGCGGTCATGTTCATGTTAGGCACGATGGCGCTGTTCGGCTACGAGCAGCTTGCGCTCCAGTACGCCTCCACCTCCAGCTTCGACGTCCGCACCCTCACCTCCACGGCGCTCGCGCTGTACTACATCCAGGCGGGCACGGGCGGCCTTGGGGCGTTCCTCTTCAGCGCGGGCGTGGCAAGCTTCAGCCTCGCGATACTCCTCTACCACGCCGGCGACGGCCGGTGGTTCGGCCTCCTGGGCCTTATAAGCGCGGCGATACTCCTCGCCACGTCCACCCTCTACGTCCCCGGCTCCGCGTACATCTCCTACGTCGCCACCCTCTGGTACGCCCTGACCGGCCTGTGGCTCATCCTCGCGCGGGGGAAGCCTGTGGAGTCCGAGGCGGCGTAACACACCGGTAGCAGGACCAGGAAATGCGGCAGATGATCAGCTTCAATACCGATGCCGGGCGATTCAGCCATCGCGTCGGCGCGGTCGCCATTCGCAACGGACGCTTCCTGGCGATGATGTTCGAAGGGCAGGACTACTGGTTCCTTCCGGGCGGCCGCGTGGAGCTGAACGAGCCGTCCGAGGCAGCCCTCAGGCGGGAGATGGAGGAGGAGTTTGGAGCAGAGGTTAGGGTAGGGCGCTTGCTCTGGGTGCTCGAGAACTTCTTCCCGTTGCGCGGCGTCCCGTTCCATGAGCTCGGCCTGTATTACCACGTCGAGATGCCGGAAAGCTGGCGCCACATCGATTCCGACGAGCCGTTCGAGATCATCGACGGCGCCGACCGCCTCACCTGCCGGTGGCACCCGCTGGACAGCCTCGACACTTTCCCCGTCAAACCCGCCGTTTTGAGCGACGCGCTACGGGCGATTCCTAACGAGACGGCGCATATTGTACACTTAGAGCCGTTTCACGGGGCCAATCTGTAAGTACCTCCGTCCAATCAACAGGCAACACCGCGCGCCTCGGAAGAAATCTGCGTAATCTGTGTAATCTGCGGTTAACATCTTCTCTCCTGGAGCTTCCAATGCAGGACCGCGCTCGAATCGTCGTCATCGGGGCCGGCATCGCCGGGACCAGCACCGTCTACCACCTCGCCCAGCTCGGGTGGAAGGACATCGTCGTTGTGGACCAGGGGCCGCTGTTCAAGACGGGCGGCTCCACCTCGCACGCTCCCGGCCTGCTCTTCGTCGTCAACTCCTCCCGCACGATGGCCAACTTCGCCAAGTACACCACCGCGCTGGACGACAGCATGAAGCTGAACGGCGAGCGCATCTTCTGGAAGACCGGCGGCATGGAGGTGGCCTGGACGAAGGAGCGCTGGTACGACCTCAAGCGCAAGTACGCCTACGGCAAGAGCTGGGGCGTGGGCGCGGAGCTCCTCGGCCCGAGCGAGGCGCGCGCCAAGGTGCCCCTCCTCTCCGAGAAGATCTACGGCGCGATGTACTCCCCCAACGACGGCGCGGGCTACGCCCACATGGTCGCCGAGGCGCTCGCGCTGGAGGCGCAGAAGCGCGGGGCGGCGACCTTCTACGGAGACACGAAGGTCACGGGCATAGAGGTCGTGAACGGCCAGGTGAAGGCCGTCAATACGGATAAGGGCCGCATCCAGACGGACATCGTCCTCTGCTGCGCCGGTATCTGGGGGCCGCTCGTCGGCAAGATGGCGGGCGTCACCGTCCCCCTGTACCCGATGCGCCACCAATACGCCGTCACCGAGCCGCTGCCCGAGCTCAAGGGCGAGAAGGAGAAGGTCCGCCACCCGATCCTGCGCCACCAGGACGAGGCGATGTACTTCCGTCAGGAGTTCGACTCCTACCTCGTCGGCGCGTACCGCCACGAGCCGATGCTCGTCGAGCCCGAGGACATCCTTGAGTGGAAAGACTCGAAGGTAATGCCGTCCGTCATGGACTGGGCGCCGAGCATCTTCGAGCAGGGGCTGCGCGAGTCGGGGGAACTGCTGCCCGCGACGAAGGGGAAGGGGCTCAAGTTCAAGCTCAACGGCATGTTCTCGTTCACCGCGGACGGCATGCCGCTCATGGGCGAGTCGCCCAACGTCCGCGGCTTCTGGATGGCCGAGGCGGTCTGGATCACACACGCCGGCGGCGTCGGCAAGGCGATGGCGGAGTGGCTCGTCCAGGGCTACCCGGAGCTGGACATGCGCGAGTGCGACGTCGCCCGCTTCCACCCGCACGCGCTCACGAAGTCGTACGTCCGCACCCGCTCGGCCCAGCAGTTCCGCGAGGTGTACGACATCATCCACCCGGGCCAGCAGATGGAGAACCCGCGCAACCTGCGCCTCACGCCGTTCTACCCCAGGCTCAAGGAGCTGGACGCCGAGTTCTTCGAGGGCGTCGGCTGGGAGCGCCCCCAGTGGTTCAAGGCGAACGCGAAGATGCTGGAGCAGTACCCGTACAACGGCCCCAAGCGCACCGAATGGCAGTCGCGCTTCTGGTCGCCGATCATCGCCGCCGAGCACCACGCCGTCCGTAACGGCGTCGGCATGTTCGATATCACTCCCTTTACTAAGATCGAGGTAACAGGGCCGGGCGCGCTCAAGTTCCTGCAGTCGATCACGAGCAACAACTTGGACCAGCCCGTCGGCCGCATCGTCTACACAGCGATGCCCAACCACCGCGGCGGCATCCGCGCGGACCTGACGATCACGCGCCTCTCGGAGGACCGGTTCCTCGTCCTCACCGGCGGCGGCATGGGCATGCTGGACCTCTTCTGGCTGCGCAAGAACGCCCTGCGCGACGGCTCGGTCTCGATAACGGACGTCACCTCCAGCATGTTCAACATCGGCCTCTGGGGTCCCAAGTCGCGCGACGTCCTCAAGACCGTCGTTGACGAGGACATCTCCAACGACGCCTTCCCGTACATGACGGCGAAGCGCATGCAGATTCAGGAAATACCAGTCCTGGCGATCCGCATCTCGTACGTGGGCGAGCTCGGCTGGGAGATATACGGCCCGGCGGAGCTGGGCCTGCGCGCGTGGGACATCCTGTGGAAGGCAGGCCGCTGGAGCGGCATCACGGCGGTCGGCGGCGGCGCGTTCGAGACGCTGCGCCTGGAGAAGGGCTACCGCATGTGGGGCAGCGACATCCACACCGAGTACAACCCCTACGAGGCCGGCATCGGCTTCGCGGTGCGCCCGAACAAGGGCGACTTCATTGGCCGCGACGCGCTCGCGAAGATCAAGAAGGACGGCGTCAAGCGCAAGCTCGTCTGCATAACGATGGACGAGCCCAACACCCTCGCGATGGGCAAGGAGCCCATCCTGGACGGCAGCAAGGTCCTCGGCTACGTCACCAGCGCCAACTACGGCTACACCGTCGGCAAGTCCATCGTCTACGGCTACGTCCCCACCGAGTGCGCCGCCGAGGGCACAAAGGTGCAGATCGAGCACTTCAAGGAGATCTACCCGGCGACGGTCACCCGCGAGCCGCTGCTCGACCCGGAGAACCTGCGGTTGAAAGGGTAGGAGATATGGACGCGGGTACAGACAGAATACGGCCTGACCTGCTCAACCGCCTCGAGTTCGAGATTCTTGAGAGTATCCGGATTGGGATGGACTCGCTATATGCCCTCTGCAAAGATTCCCAAAGGAACCTGAACGACGTTGCAGTAAAGGACGTGGCGGTTGCGATAGTGGCGCTGTTAGAGCGCAACTTCATTGAGCCTCATTACTTCAGCTTCCGACGGGACGAATTCGTTGCATGCAGCGGCGGTCTGGACGCGGACAGCCTGATTGAGCATTTGCGATACATCCCCAGAGTCGATTACCTGGGACAAGCGCCGGAGGAACTGGGCGGTGATTTCTTCTTTGATGTAACCGAACAAGGACTGGCCGAGGAGGAGAGGGCTGAGTATGACGCCTACAAGCCGGAGGGCGATATTGGTTAGTTCTGGTTGAAAGCCTAACACGGACTTGTATAATGGGGTCCGTTGTCGCGGCCCATTTGTTTCTGGCCCGTGAACCATTCGAGCAGACACTGAGGAGGCGCCTATGTCCCAGTTCCACATGACCCGCCGCGAGGAGATGCTCGCGGCGCACTTCACGAAATTCTTTCACGACTCCTCGTTCGTGGAGCTTGAAGGCGGGCGCATCCTCCACGTTTCCAAGACCAGCTTCTGCACCTCGGACGACGGCGGCATAACCTGGTCGAAGGTCTATGAATGCAAGGACCGGAACGGCAAGCCAGTCGGCACATCCTGCACTTCACTCGTGAAGCTCTCCGGGAACGGTATCGGCCTGGCCGGCATCGTCAAGCCGAAGGACCCGCAGGGCGCGGACTGGATGGAGCAGCACTGGTACATGGTCTTCTGGCGGTCGGACGACGGCGGAAAGACATGGGAGCCGCCCGTGCGTATGAGCAGGCCAGGCGTGGATACGTTCGCGTTACAGGACACCTTCCTCCGCACCTCCTCAGGCCGCATAATCCTTCCCGTTTACCTTTCTATCCGTCATGGCCACCATCCCATGGACCCGCCTTACCCCAGCACCGGGAAGCTCGCATTCAACCAGTTCGTCTCGACCGGCGGCCATTTCTATGACACCGGTTTCGGCGCTTGCGAGGCCCTGTACTCGGACGACGACGGCCGCACATGGAAGAAGAACAAGGACGGCGCGCTTGCCCTCCACCTTGACTGGAACGCCAACATATCCCACGTGGGCGAGCCCAGCATAGCCGAAGTCTCGCCCGGCAAACTGGTGATGATGATGCGTACAAAGGTTGGCAGGCTCTACCAGTCGTGGTCGATGGACAACGGCGAAACGTGGACCCTCCCATTTCCCACCTCGTTGGCTGCGGACACCACGCCCGCGCAGATACGGCGCATCCCTTCGACCGGACACCTCCTGATCGTATGGAACCAGGAAGGAGTTGAGGACATCCGTCGCGGCTTTAACAGGATGCGAATGTCATCGGCAATAAGCCGCAACGGTGGGGGAATCTGGGAGTTCTACCAGAACATCCTCTCTGTGGACGACGTAGTCCGAATCGAGCCCGGCCCAATAGGGTCCGTGCGACCGGAGGAGGTCTACATGGGCACGCCTCTCCAGGGCGTGAGGATTCGGGAGAGCGACTATATCAAGACCGCGCAGTTCCACGGGCGGTGGTCTTACCCATCCGTCTTCGTGATGAAGGACCGCGTCATCGTCTGTCATACCTACACCCACTACGAACCGCACGCCACAAAGGCGGAGTTGGTCAAGGTAGGCGGCGCGAACAACGAGTACAACCAGATGATGAAGGTGCTGCCGCTGACCTGGTTCTATGGAGGCAAGCAGCCGTCCGAGAACCTGTCCCTCCCGAGGGCCACAGACCCGGCGGTGCCTTGATAGTCCTTGCCTGGTCTCGACATTGAAGTCGCGTTCCTACAACGACATACAGTCCGGAGGACACAGTTGAACAACTTCTTTATGACGCGTCGCAACGAAATGCTGGCGGAGCACCAGACGAGCTTCTTTCACGATTCCACGTTTGTGGACCGGCCGGACGGCAGGCTGCTGCACGCGTCCGGCAAGCGGTTTTGCACTTCCGACGACGGCGGCATAACCTGGTCGCCGGTCTTCGAGTGCAAGGACAGGGACGGCAACCCCGTCGGCGGCGGGGGTACGTCGCTCGTGAAGCTGTCCGGCAACGGCATCGGCCTGGCGGCAATGCGTAAGGGCATGGGCGTCAACCACCCGGACTGGATGGAGCAGTACACCTACATGGTCTTCTGGCGCTCGGACGACGGCGGCAAGACGTGGGAACGCCCTGTCCGCATGACGCGCCCCGGCGCCGCCTGCCACGCGCTGCAGGACGTTGCGCTGCGCACCAGCTCTGGCCGCATCATCGTCCCCGTTTACGTCCACAAGTGGCACACCGCCCACCCGGCGGACCCAAAGCCGCCCATGACGGGCAAGCTTGTCTTTAACCAGTGGTACGGCACTTCCGGCCACTTTTACGACCCCGCTTCCAGCAACTGCCAGGTGCACTACTCCGACGATGACGGCCGCACGTGGAAGGTCAACCACGACGGCGAGCTGATGATCCAGATCGACTGGGGCGGATGGACGGCCGGCGGTGGAGAGCCGACTGTGGCTGAGGTAAGCCCGGGCAAGATCATCATGCTCATCCGCACCCGCCTCGGCAGGCTCTACCAGGCGTGGTCTTACGACAACGGCGAGACGTGGACCGCCCCGTTTGCGACTTCCCTGGCGGCTTCTACCACGCCGGCGCAGATACGCAGGATACCCTCCACCGGCCATCTGCTGGTCGTCTGGAACCAGGAGGGCCACGACGACGTGCACAACGGCTTCAACCGCATGCGTATGTCGTCGGCAATCAGCCGCAATGGCGGCAGCGTGTGGGAGTTCTACCAGAACATCATGTCCATTGATGAGACCGTGCGTGTCGAGCCGGGTCCGATAGAGCACCTCCGCCCTCTGGAAACCTACCACGAGCCGGGCAAGGGTTCCGACGTCCGCGACCCGTCGGCCGTCAAGACCGCCGGATTCCACGGCCGATGGTCATACCCGTCGCTCTACGTCGGCAAAGACCGGGCGATCGTTACGCACACGTACACCCACCTGGAGGAGCACGCCACGAAGGCGCAGCTCGTGAGAGTCGGCGGCGCGGGCAACGAGTTCAACCAGTACATGAAGGTGCTCCCGCTCACATGGTTCTACGGCGGCAAGCAGCCCGCGGATAGTGACCGCCTGCCGCGGCAGGACGAAACGCCCACGCCGTGACGGAAGTAGAAAGTCGAAACTCACTACTCTTAACTCTCAACTCTCAACTCCATCGGAGGCACGACGATGAGCAATGTACCAATGACTCGGCCATGGGAAATGCTGGCCGAGCACAAGACCAACTACTTCCACGACTCCACATTCATCGAGATCAGCAACGGACGCATTTTGCACTGCTCCGGTAAGCAATTCTGCACGTCTGACGACGGGGGCATATCCTGGTCCGCGCCGTACCAGTCCAGGGACAAGAACGGCGACGTAATAGGCGGCGGCGGCACCTCGCTTGTCAAGCTGGACGGCAATACAATCGGTCTCGCGGCGATCCGCAGGGGCAAAGGGCCTGATTTCCCAGACTGGATGGAGCGACACAGCTACATGGTCTACTGGCGCTCGGATGACGAGGGAAAGACCTGGGAGAAGCCTGTCCGCATGTCGCTTCCGGCGCTGGGACAGGTAGTTGCCTATCAGGACGTGTTTATCCGGACGAGCACCGGCCGGATCATGCTGCCTATCTACACCGGCCTCGGCCACGAGCTTCATCCGCTGGACCAGCATTACCCGCACCACGGCAAGCTTGTAAACGGACAGTGGGTCTCCACGTCAGCGCATTTCTTCGGCACAGGCATTGCCGGGAGCTACGTCGTTTACTCGGACGACGAGGGACGGACCTGGCAGCAGAACAAGGACGGCCATCTCATCATTTATATCGACTGGGCCGCTTCCTTGAGCGCGACTAGCGAACCGACGATTGCCGAGGTCGCTCCCGGCAGGATTGTCATGTACCAGCGGACGAAGCTGGGACGCATATTCCAGTCCTGGTCGTACGACAACGGCGAAACGTGGACGTCGCCGGTACCGACATCCCTCGCGGCCACCACAACGCCTGCTCAGATACGCAAGATTCCCTCCACCGGCCACATGCTCGTGGTCTGGAACCAGGAGAGTGAGGACGAGATCAGGGCCGGGTATAACCGCACGCGCATCTCTTCCGCAATAAGCCGGAATGGCGGCAGCGTCTGGGAGTTCTACCAGAACGTGCACTCCATGCACGACGAGACACGCGTGGAGCCCGGGCCGATACGCGCCGTGCGCCCCGAGGAAATGCACAACAAGCCGGGGCAGGCGCCGCCGACGCGTGACGGTAAATATCTCAAGATTGTGGACCACCACATCCGGATATCGTACCCTTCCGTTTTCGTCATGAAGGACCGCGTCCTCATTGCCCATACGTATACCCACTACGAGGACCATCCAACCAGGGCGCAGCTCGTAAAGGTCGGCGGGGCCGACAACAAGGATTTTAACCAGATACTCAAAGTGCTTCCCCTCACCTGGTTCTACGGAGGAAAAGAGCCCGCGGACAACCCAGCCTTCCCGAAGGCGTCGGACATCGCCGTCCCATTCCCATAACGCGAAGCATGCTGTTAGAATTGGGAAATTCTGTCAAACGAAGACCGTTGACATCGAAAGGATCTCGTACACTTGGCTAAGAAGGGGATAATGGAGCGGCTGAAGGAGGGCGTCGTCCTCGGTGACGGCGGCTACATCGTGGAGCTCGAGCAGCGCGGCCACGTGGTCACGGGCGCGTTCACGCCGGAGGTGGTCATCCGCCACCCCCAGGCGATCAGCGAGCTGCACTACGAAATGAAGAACGCCGGCTGCGAGGTGCTGCAGGTCATGGCGTTCTACGGCAGCCGTGAGAAGCTGGCGACCGTGGGCTACGGCGACAAGACGTTCGAGATCAACCAGAAGGCCACTCAGCTCGCCAGGGACGTCGCCGGCACCGACCTCCTGGTCGCTGGCGACCTCTCGACCACCTGGAAGTGGAAGAAGGGCGACAAGGCCGCGATCAAGGAAGTCACTGCGATGTTCGACGAGCAGCTTGAGGCCCAGAAGGGCGTCGACTTCTGGATCGGCGAGCTCTTCTTCGATCTGGGCGAGGCGCTTCTCTGCGCCGAGCGTATCAAGGCGAAGACCAAGCAGCCCGCCATGATCACCATGTCAATCCGCGGCGGCACCAAGACGGTGGACGGATATACCGCCGCCGAGTGCGCCACGCAGCTAAAGGCCGCGGGCGTTGAGATCATCGGCCTGAACTGTATGAACGATCCCGAGCACATGTACCCGCACATCAAGGCGATGCGCGACGCCATCGACGGCTACATTGCCGCCCAGCCTGTCGCGTACCGCTGCACGGACGACACCCCCTGGTTTACCGGCCAGCCCGCGTTCCCGGACAAGCTGGAGACGATCCAGATGGACCGCTATGCCCTGGGCGAGTTCGCCTCGAAGGCGAAGGAGATGGGCGTCAACTACATCGGCGGGTGCTGCGGCTGCAAGGCCACGCATATGCGCGAGATGGCCAAGGCCCTCGGCAAGTACAAGTCCGACCGCGTGTGGAACAAGCAGGCCTCCGCGATGAGCGAGACCGAGTACAGCGGCAAGCACCGCGCTGAGGTCGAGGCCAAGCGCAAGTCGGCGAAGAAGTAACAAGCAAGCCTAGACGAAGTTCTGGAATGGGTCCCGGAAACGGGACCCATTCTCCTTCTTGAGAAACAAACAGGTTCCCTATATTCTTACTCTTGTCCGTAACTCTGCGTCTTCACTCTGCGCCCTCTGCGCTTAATCCCGTCCGGAGGCCCAATGACCACCCTCACACCACAGCGCCGCCTCAAGATAGAGGGGACGTACAACGTCCGCGACATCGGCGGCTACAAGACCGCGGACGGCCGCACGACGCGCTGGAAGACCTACCTCCGCGCGGATAGCCTCCATAACCTCAAGCCGCAGGGCCAGCAGGCGCTCGTGGACTACGGCATCAAGACCGTCGTGGACCTCCGCCGAGTGCGCGAGACCGTCAAGACGCCCAACGTCTTCGCCACCTCCAAGCTCGCGCGGTACGTCCACCACAACATGATTACGGACACCAACCCGGCCACCTACGGCGCGGGCGAGGGCATCTGGCTCATCTACAACTCGTATATCGTCCTCCTTGAGGAGCGCAAGCCGCAGATCAAGGAGATCATGACGACGCTCTCGGAGCCGGACGAGGTTCCCGCGCTCTTCCACTGCGCCGGCGGCACCGATCGCACCGGCATCGTCGCCTCGATGCTCCTGGGCACGTGCGGCGTTCCGGACGAGACCATCTCCGAGGACTATGGCCTAAGCGCCGAGCCCCTCTGGGAGCGCTACCTGGTCGAAGGCCCCCCGGACGGCTACTCGATGGACGACCTCACCAAGCGGCGTGAGCGCGGTGAGTTCTCACCGCCGGAGGCGATGATGAAGACGCTGGAGCACATCCGCGTGAAGTACGGCGGCATCGACGACTACCTCTCACACATCGGCATCACCGAGAAGCAAATGAACAACATCCGCCGTGCGCTGGTAGGGTAGGGGTGTGCGGTTTTTGATGGGGTCGAGGGGTGGCTAGCGCTGAAAGCGCGGGATGACTCAGCCCGGGGAGTAGCCCCGGAGGCTTTGCGAAGGGGCGAAGCCCTGGGTAAGGGATCCAAGGATTTCCAAGCCCTGTAAGGGCGTGATATTCCGACGGCATGGACGAAGAGTATCGTGCCCTTACAGGGCTTATCGATCTTTCGCTCTTTTACCCAAGGCGACGCCCTCTGCGCAGAGCCTTCGAGGGCTTTGCCCTGGGCTGAACCATCACGGCCCGTTGGGCCTTGGGGCGACCGAACTTCGGACTTGGTAACTTTCTACAGGACATCGCCATGGACGACCTCTTCGACTCTCGGCGGCACATCAAAATCGACGGCATCTACAACCTCCGCGACATCGGCGGCTACCGCACGCGCGACAACCGCCGCACGCGGTGGCGCGCCTTCTTCCGCTCCGACAGCCCCCACCGCCTTACGCCGGAGGCGCAGGCAACACTTCTGTCGCACGGCATCAAGACCGTTGTGGACTTCCGCGACTACAGCCACAAGAGCCAGTGGGAGTACCGCCTTGGCGAGAACGCCGCGGCACGCTACGTTCACCTGGACCTTCTCGGCGAGCGGCTTCTTGCGGACTGGCTGGCTCTGGAGGAGCAAAACGGCGGCCGATTGCTTGGCAACCAGGTCAAAACACTGACGGCGATGTACCGGCGGACCATAGACGAGCGGCAGGAGCAGATCGCCGCCACCATGTCCGCGCTCGCCCGCCCCGGCGCGATGCCGGCGATGGTGCACTGCGTCGTCGGCAAGGACCGCACCGGCCTCGTTTCCGCGCTTTCACTCGGCCTCGTAGGCGTGCCTGAGGAGACCATCGCGCAGGACTATGCGCTCAGCGGGCGATGTCTGGTGGAGTCGTACCACACCTACATCAAGCCGCCCGGCCTCACTCCCGCAACCTACACCTGGGAGCACTACCAGCGGGACTTCTGCCCGCCGGAGGTCATGCTCTCCACGCTGGACCACATCATCAAGACCTACGGCGGCGTTGCCGAGTACCTGCTTACAGCAGGAGTCACCGAGCAGCAGCTAAACACCCTGCGCCGGGCGTTAGTGGAGTAGGGCAAGATGTCAGCCGGTAGGGGCCCCGATGAATACGGGCCTTCGTTGTTTACCGTGATTGAAATTGGAGCCGTGACGCCACGCCTTCCAGGTAGGGGCGGGTCTCAGACCCGCCTGCACCAACTAATTCGATTTCCGAGCATGCGAATCTCGGTCTAACGGCCTTGTAAGATAAAAAGAGACTGGCTGATGTATAAAATGTGAGATAGCGGGGCAGGCCGATCAGGCCTTGGTCCGACATTGTCGAGACCGTCCTTCAGCGAGGCCGCCGCGCAAATCACCTTACAGATCCCGAACAGTTGCCTGAGCGTCATTAGTGACAGCTCGCTTCCGCAAGGTAGGGACAGAAAGGGACATCATGGCCAGTCAGAGTACATTTATCGGTATCGATGTCTCAAAAGCAAGTCTTG
>VGZY01000085.1 GCA_016872355.1 SAR202 cluster bacterium
CCCCTCCAGAACAAGGTTCAGTATCTGTGCTCTCTTCGCTTCTCGCTCGGTCAAATGTAGTCCTCTCATGGACTGACATATTCACTGAGCAGTTACCTACTGACAATATCACTGAGCAAAGACAGACCATCGGTTTTGAATTGACTGGGTAAAGCTGGCTGTGCTATTCTTCCCATGCTTGTTAAACGTTGAACAATTGCGTTTGACATCCCAGTAATTTCGAGGCAGCGGGCGTTTGAACGAAGGGGCCACGAAACCCACAAAATCTGCGACAGCCTTCCGCATCGTCTCGATCGCGGCGCTAATTGCCGCCATCGGGCAGATTACGCTTGGGGGCACTGTTCGCGTTACCGGCTCTGGCGATGCTTGCCCGGACTGGCCCCTTTGCCACGGCCAGATAATTCCTCCGTTCGACTACCACGTCATTCTCGAATACTCACATCGTGTCACGGGAAGCGTCCTGGGTATCCTGATTCTCGTCGCAGTCTTTATCGCCTGGCGATACCTCCGCGATAACCGGCCCGCGAAGGTCTCCACTGCTGCGGCTTTTCTGTTCGTTGTCGCTGCCGGCGTCCTCGGTGGGGCGACAGTTCTGACGGAGCTCACATGGTGGGTAAGGCTAATACATCTCTCCATCGCGGAGCTTACCATCGCGAGCATCGCGGTCATGACTGTCGCCGGCTGGCCGTCGAAGGGAATTGCCGCCGTCTCAAAGGTCAACCTTGGCGGTGGCGCCGGGACGCGAAGACTGGTCATCGCTTCGCTTGTTGGGGTATTTCTTCTGATACTTTACGGCTCATACATCGTTGGTATGGGCTACGGATCGAGCTGCTCTTCGTGGCCGCTCTGCAATGACTCCCTCATGCCGGAGGGTAGGGCATACATGGAGCACATGGGTCACCGGTACCTTTCGTTATTAATAGGAATTGTGCTCGGCTATGCCGTTGTCCAGGCGTACATTCGGGGCGATGGGAATAAACATGTGCGAATGGCAGCGCTGCTTGCCGGTGGGGCGTTCGTTTTCCAGACGGGAGTTGGCGCTGCCCTCGTCTGGTCCGGCTTTGCCACCCAATTCAAGGCGATTCACCTGAGCATGGCTACACTGGTGTGGGTTGCACTGGTCTACCTGGCTGTCTTTATTTACGCATCGCAGGGCGTTATACTTGGCGCCAGAAAAGAGAAGCCGTTGGCGGCAAAGGGTTTGGAGAGGGCGACCACATGACAGTTCAGGCGACTACTCCTCCTGCGCGGAGCATCGTAAGCGACTATATTGCGCTTACCAAGCCCCGGATCATCTCGCTCTTGCTTGTGACAGCCATCGGCGGCATGTTCCTTGCGGCGCAGGGCCTGCCTGACGCCGCGACCGTCGCCGTGGTGCTTGTGGGCGGTTACCTGGCGGCCGGCGGCGCGCACGCCCTTAACCACTACCTGGAGCGCGACATCGACGGCATGATGCGCCGGACGAGCCGCAGGCCGGTTGTCAGCGGACGTGTAACACCCACCAACGCGCTGGTGTTCGGTGTAGCTCTGAACGTGATCGCTTTCGTGCTGTTGTCCTCATTCGTGAATGTGCTCAGCGCGACGATCACACTTACCGGCACGCTGATCTACATATTCGTGTATACGATCGGCCTCAAGCGGGTGACACCCCAGAACATCGTCATCGGCGGGGCAGCCGGGGCCGTCCCGCCGATGGTCGGCTGGACGGCGATAACGGGTTCGCTTGACTTGCCGGCCCTTTACCTTTTCGCGATCATCTTCTTCTGGACGCCGCCGCATTTTTGGGCCCTCGCCATCCTCATTAAGGACGACTATGTTCGCGCCGGGATTCCCATGCTCCCGGTCGTTTCCAGCCTGGAGAATACGAAGCAGTCCATTCTGCTGTACACGGTGCTGCTGACGGCGCTGACGGTAATGTTCTTTGTGACGGGGGCAGTTGGGGGCATATACCTGGCCTCGACTACGGTGCTCGGGGGCCTCTTCATCTATTTTGCGTACCGCTTTTTGAGAGCCCAGGGCGTCAAGGGGGCGCGGAGCCTGTATCTTTACTCGCTCCTCTACCTTGACCTGTTGTTCCTGGCTATTATGATCGATAGCGTCGTTTGAGCGCTATGCGCAATGGGTAAGCCAACAGCCGATAGCGCACCCAACATCTTGTGTTTGTAAGGCCCGGAACGCGGCAAACGATGCGAAAGCCAGCCAATGGCTCTTGACTCTGACCGTCTGCCTTGATAGATTCTTATGTCGGTGCCACGCAAGGCGGCGCCGAAGTTCTCGCGTATCTGCCTTGAAAGGAGACGCTGACCAGCACCATGTCGATGTTTAGAAGCCCGAAGACCAAATACGTCGGCGTGGTGCTTCTGGTTCTGCTCATGGGCGTCCTCGCCGGATGCTACCCGGAGCACCAACAGTCCACGTTCGACCCCCAGGGACCCGTGGCCCGGTCTCAGCTCACCCTCTTCTACTGGATATTCTGGACGGCCGTAGTCGTCTTTGTCCTGGTGGAGGCTGCGCTGGTTTACACAGTCATCCGCTACCGCCGCAAAGCCGGTGACGGTGTTCCGCCACAGACGCACGGGCACACCCCCCTTGAAATAACGTGGACCGTCATTCCGGCGCTGATCCTGGTTGTGGTGGCCGTACCGACGATCAAGACACTCTTCTACAATGCTAATTCGCCTCACCCGCCTGAAGAAGGCGGCATGACTATTGATGTCACGGGCGTTCAGTGGTGGTGGGAGTTCCGCTACCTGAACGACATCAACAATCCTGACGACGACGTCGTGACAGCCAACGAGCTGCACATACCCGTCGGCAAGCCGGTCAACATCCGCCTGCACTCCAGGGACGTCATCCACAGCTTCTGGATTCCCAAGATCGCGGGCAAGGTTGACCTGGTCCCGAACAATGATAACCATATGTGGATCCAGGCCGATGAGCCCGGCGAGTACCTTGGGCAGTGCGCGGAGTTCTGCGGCATAGCCCATGCTCTGATGCGATTCAGGGTCTTTGCCCAGCCTCAGGCGGAGTTTGACGCATGGCTGGCCGCTCAGGACGCGCCTGCCAAAGACCCGATCGATCCGCTCGCCCTTGAGGGCAAAGCCCTCTTTGAGGGCGCCGGCCAGTGCTTTGCATGCCACACTATAGAAGGCGTTGCCAGGGCGCGCGGCCGCACAGGCCCCAACCTGACCCACCTCGGCAGCCGGACCACCATCGCGGCAGGCATTCTGGAGAACAACCAGGAAAACCTGCGCAAGTGGATTGCGGACCCAGAGGCGCTGAAGCCGGGTAACGTGATGGCGCGGACGGCCCAGATATATACCGACCCGACCAAGCACCTTACCGAAGCCCAGATATCGGCAATTGTGCAGTACCTGATGACCCTTGACTAGAGAAGTCGAACAGCCGGGAGGCTATTAATGGCGACTTTTGCCCTGCCTGTCCCTAAGCGTCCGGTGTCCTGTACTGGAGTGTGGGGCTGGATAACGACAATCGATCACAAGAGGATCGGCGCGCTGTACGGCATTACCGCGTTTATCCTGTTCGTCTCCGGCGGCATTGAGGCGCTGTTCATGCGCGCCCAGCTCATGAGGCCGGAGATGGCCCTTGTGAGCCCGGAAGTGTTCAACCAGCTCTTCACGATGCACGCCACGACGATGATCTTCCTGGGCGTCATGCCCCTCAGCGCGGCGTTCTTCAATTACCTTGTACCGCTCCAGATAGGCGCGCGGGACGTGGCCTTTCCCAGGCTGAATGCGTTTAGCTACTGGACGTTCCTCTTCGGCGCGCTCATCCTGAAGCTAAGCTGGTTTCTTGGCGGCGCGCCCAACGCCGGCTGGTTCGGCTACGCGCCCCTGACGGGCCTACAGGCCAACCCAGGCGTCGGCATCGACTTCTGGGTGGTCGGCCTGCAGGTCCTGGCCGTAGCTTCGCTAGCTGCGTCGTTGAACTTCATCATCACCATCATTAACATGCGCGCCCCGGGCATGACCCTTATGCGCATGCCTATGTTCACCTGGATGACGCTCGTTACCTCCTTCCTGCTTATCCTGGCGTTCCCCGTCATCACCATCGCTCTCCTCGAGCTGATGATGGACCGCTTCTACGGCATGAATTTCTTCGTGCCGGCAGCCGGCGCCAACCCCGTGCTGTGGCAGCACCTGTTCTGGATCTTCGGCCACCCGGAGGTCTACATCCTGATACTCCCGGCGATGGGAATCGTTTCCGAAATACTGCCCACCTTTTCCCGGAAGCCGCTATTCGGCTACCCTGTGGTGGTACTCTCCGGCGTGCTCATCGGCTTCATGGGCTGGATGGTCTGGAGCCACCACATGTTCACGGTGGGTCTTGGCCCGGTGGCCAACTCCGTATTCGCGATTACCACGATGGCCATCGCGGTGCCTACCGGCGTAAAGATTTTCAACTGGATAGGCACCATGTGGGGAGGGTCTATCAGGTTCTCTACGGCGATGCTCTACGCCATCGGTTTTATTGCTCTCTTCATTATTGGCGGCCTGAGCGGAGTCATGCACTCTTCGGCCCCATCTGACGCGCAGCAGCAGGACACCTACTTCATTGTCGCGCATATCCACTACGTGCTTTTCGGCGGCGCGATAATGGCCATTTTCGGCGGCATCTACTACTGGTTCCCAAAGATGACCGGCAAGTTCCTCAACGAGAAGCTCGGCTTCTGGAACTTCATTTTCGTCTTCGGCGGCACGAACATCACCTTTTTCCCAATGCACTTCCTTGGGCTGGACGGCATGCCCCGCCGAATATACACATATGCTGAGGGAATGGGCTGGGACTTCTGGAACCTCGTCTCCTCCGTTGGCTCATTTACGTTGGCATTCGGCGTCCTCATCTTCATCGTCAACTTTTTTTACAGCCTCATCAAGGGTAAACAGGCCGGGGCCGACCCCTGGGACGCCCGCACGCTTGAGTGGAGTATTCCATCGCCTCCGCCGGAGTACAACTTCGCCCAGATTCCGGTTGTGCACGGCCGCGACCCGCTTTGGGAGCAGAAGCACGGCGGTCACCACACGGTCCCGGTAGCCGGCGGCTCCGTCGGCGAGGGCCACGGCATACATATGCCGCAGCCTTCGTACTGGCCGATATTCACCAGCATTGGCCTACTGGTTGGGGCGTACGGCTTGATATTCGCTTGGCCCGTCGCGGTCCTTGGCGGCGCCATTCTTATGATCGGAATTTACGCCTGGTCGCTGGAGCCGGTTAATGAGCCGGACCCCGCGCACCATTGATGGAGACTGACTGTGGCACACGAAATGGCCGCTGCACACGCTGAAGAGCATCCCGCAACAACAACCGGTCTCGATCACCGGAAGCTGCTGATCTGGGCTTTCCTGGCCTCGGACTGCATGTTCTTCGGCGCGCTGATCGCTACCTACCTGGTCTACTACGGGAAGAGCCTGGTTGGGCCGTACCCTCAGGATGTGTTTGACATCCCCGTCACGTCCGTGAGTACATTCGTGCTCCTGATGAGCTCCATGAGCATGGTGCTCTCATACTCCGCGCTGCGACGGGGCAATATCAAGGCGTTTCGGATATGGCTCCTGTCGACGTGCATCCTCGGCGCCACATTCATCGGCTTTCAGGTGTTCGAGTTCAATGACTTTGTCCAGCACGGGCTGACGCCCAGGACGAACCTGTTCGGTTCAACGTTCTTCACGCTTACGGGCACGCACGGCGCGCACGTCACGCTCGGGATAATCTGGCTGCTCTCGATGTTCTTCTATTCGTTCAAAAAGGGCGGTATTACGCCTGCCAAGCACCTGGAGCTGGATATCGCAGCGCTGTACTGGCACTTCGTCGACATCGTCTGGATCGTGATTTTCACGGTTGTTTACCTGTTCGGCGTGTTCGAAGGGTTCTAGGTTAAGATTAAACTAGCTGAAGGGCGAAACATGGCAGATACAAAGAAGAGTCACGCCGGACACAACGACGCCGGCGCGCACGCTGACCGGTCTGACTTCGTCGCGGCAGGGCACACGCCGCACGTCGAAGCCCACCATCCTACGGCAGCCACTTACATCAAGGTGGCGATGACCCTGGTAGCGATAACCATGGTTGAGTTGCTGGTCTTCTATGTTGAAGGGTTGGGCAAAGGGATTATCCCGGTCCTGCTGGTACTCTCCAGCATCAAGTTTGCCCTGGTGATCATGTTCTACATGCACCTGAAGTACGACACGAGGCTCTTTTCGATGCTTTTTCTGGGCGGCTTGGCGTTGGCGATTTCGGTTTACATAGCGCTTTTGGCCCTGTTCTACCTCTAGGAGCTCTGAGCTGTGGGGGCAAACTGAGGAAGGGTGGCGACACCAATGCACGAATCTCTGGGGTCGGTCCTCACCCACTGGCATGGCCACATCGAAGTGATCGTCGGGCTTGGCGGGCTCATGGCGCTCTATCTCCTGGGCGTCGGTCCGCTAAGAGAAAAGTACAACTGGGCGGAGGAGATCGACCCAAAACGGATTGCAACGTTCACGCTCGGCGTGATGGTAATATTCTTGTCGCTCGTTTCGCCCATTCACATTCTGAGCGACTCATATCTTTTTAGCGTTCACATGGTGCAGCATATGCTGCTGGCGCTGGTGGCGCCGCCCCTTATAATTTGGGGAACGCCGGACTGGCTGATCCGGCCTCTGCTGCGGCCGGACTGGATATTCATAATCGCTCGTACCGTCCGCCACCCGGTAATCGCGCTCGCGGCGTTCAATCTGGCCTTCGCGCTCTGGCACATCCCGGCTATCTACAACCTTTCCGTCACCAATCACTGGTGGCATGTGTCGGAGCACCTGATGTTTATTGGGGCGGCCATGATTATGTGGTGGCCGCTAATGAGCAACATGCCGGAGCTGCCGCGGCTCTCTTATCCGCTGCAAATCGTGTACATGTTTGCGCTTTCGATATCGCAGATCATCGTGTTCGCTTTCGTAACGTTCTCGGACCACCCGCTTTATACGTGGTATGTCCATGCGCCGCAGATACTGGGAATCAGCCCTCTTGCCGACCAGCAGATTGGCGGCGTAATAATGAAGGTGGGAAGCGCGGGGCTGTTTACGGCCCTGCTGGTCATTGCCTTTATGCGCTGGTACCAGCAAGAGAACTCCAGCGCCGAGCCCGATCATACTGAGCTGACGTCATACAAATACTAGAGAGGTACCACCTCGATGCAGAGCCGAAGATTTGGACTCGCGGTCCTCATTCCATTGCTTGCCGTAATTTCCGTGGCGGCATTCGCCGGGGGCCTGGGTTACATCTTTACCCTCCTCGCCGAGGTCGCGCACGTCGATGTCGCAGGGGACGAGTCGCCAATCGGAGTAGTTGGCCTGGGAATGGCGATCGTGGTGTTTGTGCCGGTGATTGCCGCCATTCTTGAGCGCGGCACCGAAAAGCACGACTAGGTCGCAGCTCCCTGCGGAGTTGGGTAGCTCCAATGCATAACGGGGCTCCGACGTTTCGGGGTCCCTTTTCTTTTTGAGAAAGGACTTGAAGACTTGTCGAATCTCCGCCTGATAGGTACAGGTTCAATCTTCCCGATGGTGCCGGGCCGTCTCTCGGGAACAAGCAGCGGTAACCGTGAACCCGGGCGACGATGGCAGCGTG
Organism: SAR202 cluster bacterium; assembly: GCA_016872355.1. Classification (NCBI taxonomy): domain Bacteria; kingdom Bacillati; phylum Chloroflexota; class Dehalococcoidia; species SAR202 cluster bacterium. The sequence goes on from VGZY01000085.1 coordinate 7,624, forward strand.
CCCGGCGGCAGATCGGCGTTGCCACTCTCGCTATCCTCTTGCTAATCCTGGCGGCGTGCGGCGGTGGCGCGCCGGAAAGCTTCAAAGGCACAGTGCTTTCCCCGCAATTCCCGGCGGCGGCGTTCGAGCTGACTGACCAGCATGGCGACATAGTCTCCATGGCCGGCCTTAAAGGCAATGTGGTCGCACTCACCTTTCTCTACACGAGCTGCACGGACATCTGCCCTATAGTCGCCGGCGAGCTCAAGAAGGTGGATGGTTTCCTTGGCAACGATGCAGAAGGGGTGGAGATTGTGGCGGTGAGCGTGGACCCGAAGGGAGATACGGTTTCTGCCGCTCAGGCGTATACCGAGAGGTGGGGGATGGATGGCAAATGGAAATATCTGGTCGGTCCTGAGGAGGCATTGAAGCCGGTGTGGGACGCATACTCCGTAGCCCCGGCGATCAGCGGCACTCCTCAGGCGCCTGCGCCGACCCCTGCCCCCGGCAGCGTCGACTCTCTGCGCGACGGTATCGCGGCGACGTACGACATCGTACATTCTGCGCCGGTCTACCTGATCGATAGGCAGGGCACGCGCCGCGTCATACACACGCTCCCCCTCGACCCCGAGAAGGTGGCGGCGGACATTCGGCTCCTGTTGCGGGAGAAGTGATGGCCGGCGAGATGGACCGCACAGCCACAATCATCGAATTGCAGACCGTTCCGGGGCTTGAGCAGATCGCGGCCGAGGAGGCGGTATCCTTGCTCGGCGCGGAGATGCTCGGCGGCCGTAGGGAGGGGAGGGTTGCCATCAGCGCCCCGCAGGGCAGCGTCGCGGCCGCCGGCCTTCTCAAAACGTCGCTCTCGGCCAACGTAGTGGAGACGTTCAATATCGCAGGCCCTAACGCGCTGCTCAGCCCAAAGCTCTTGCCCAGTGTGCTGCATCTCATTAGCACCGTTGTGAATCTCCACCCCGGTGGTCCGTTCCAGACGTCAAGGGTGAGCGCCGCCGGGTCGGACTCGCCTGTATTCAGGCGGCTCAGACGAGAGATCGCGGCCGGATTCGGGCTACACGACACGACGTCCGAGGGAGACCTGCTCATCTCAGTGCGACGCTCCTTGTACCGGGCGACGGGGTGGGATGTCCTTGTCCGCACCACTGCCAGGCCGCTGTCCGCGCGCGCATGGCGTGTGTGCGACTTCCCCGGGGCGCTCAATGCCTGCGTTGCGGCCGCGATGGTAAAATTGGCCGGAACGAACGAACACGACCGGTTGGTGAACCTTGCATGCGGCTCGGGTACGCTGCTGATAGAGCGCCTGGCACTTGGCAGGGCCGCCTCGGCCGTTGGAATAGATATCGACGCGAGGACCCTCGAGTGCGCGGCGGCGAATATGCGCGCCGCGGGCGTGGACGGACAGGTATCTCTCGTCAAAAGTGATGCAGCCGATACGGGACTCGACGCCGCCAGCGTGGACCGCATCGTCGCTGACCTGCCCTACGGCATGCTCCACGGCAGCGGGGAGGACCTGGCCAGCCTTTACGACGCCGTTCTGGCGGAGACGGCTCGGATCGCCGTTGATAGTGGCGCCTTCGTGGCGATAACGAGCAATACGAGGCTCTTTGAGCCAGTGCTGGAAGCCAGGTCCGGCCTCTGGAGAGTGGAACAGGTGATTCCGCTGAAAATAATCTTCAAGAGCGGGTTTCTGCACCCGAGGATCTACGCGCTGCGCAGGCAGGGAAGATAAATCGCGGCAGATAAGAGCTGGAACGACAATCTGGGCCGTCGGCATGCCAGCGGCCCAGATTCATTTGGGGCGGGCGAGATCAGGCTTTTGCGGTCCCGAGGTTCGCCTTGGCGGAGTCTACCACCGCGGCGAAAGCCTGAGGGTCCTGGAGGGCCAGCTCGGCCAACATCTTGCGGTTGATTTCCGCATTGCCGGCCTTGAGGCCGTGGATGAGCTGGCTGTACGAGAGGCCGTTCGCACGGGCGGCTGCGCCGATGCGGATGTTCCAGAGGCGACGCATCTGGCCCTTCTTGTCGCGGCGGTGCTCCCAGGAGTACCGGAGGGCGTGGATCATGGACTCGTGGGCGCGGCGGTAAAGCTTGTGCCGCACCGTTCCATGACCCTTGGTCATAGCTAGTACGTTTTTATGGCGGCGATGCTTTGTTACGCCGCGCTTGATCCTGGTCACGTGAGGTCTCCTTGGGTGTTACGGCTTCCCGTAAGGAAGCAGCTTTGTAATGCGCTCGGTGTCGACAGCGGCCACGTCCTGCTTGGTGCGAAGCTGTCGCTTCACATTGCCATGCTTGGTGCGGCGCAGGTGGCTGCGGTGCCGCTTCATGCGCATAACCTTGCCCGATCCCGTAATGTGGAAGCGGGAGGCTGCGCCCTTATGCGTCTTTAGCTTGGGCAACTTTTTGCTCCTTTGGCGGTTGCGCGGGCTTGCTCGCCGCCGCGGGGGCAGGCTTGCTCGCCGAATTTTTTGCCGGTGAGAGAATCATAGTCAGGAAGCGCCCCTCGAATGCGGGGGCCTTTTCCATCATCGCTTCGTCAACAAGGTCTTCCGCGACGGACTTGAGGACGGCCATGCCGACCTCCGGGTGCGTGATCTCACGACCGCGGAACACCACGCTGACCTTCACCTTTGCGCCCTCCCCAAGGAGGCGCTTCACCTGCCGCACCTTGCCGTCCTTATCGTGGTCGCCGATGCGGGTCTTGAGCCTGACTTCGCGAAGCTCGTTCGAGGACTTTGCCTTCTGGTCCCTTTTTGCCTCCCGCTCACGGCGGGTGGCCTCGTATCGGAATTTCCCGTAGTCCATCAGCCTGCAGACGGGAGGCTCAACACCCGGCGCAACCTCAACCAGGTCGACGCCGCGCTCCTCCGCGAGCAGGAGCGCCTGCCGTGTAGGCATCACTCCGAGCTGCTCGCCCTTTTCATCCACGACACGGACTTCGGGAACGCGTATTCTGGCGTTAGTCCGGTACTCCTTCGGTATACTAGCACCTCTCGGTTTCAGTCCTCAGCCGCGCGCCGAAGCGCGGGTGCGAAGGTCAAACAGCTTTTCCCCAGTCAAAAACTGAGTATCTACGAATATAGCACAGATAGCAGAAAGTGTTCAATAGGATGGCTTCTTCTCCGCTATCTCAGCAGCCATCCGTGCGATGATTTCCTTGACGGGCACAGCCCCGAGGTTTTCACCGGAGCGCAGGCGGACCGCGGCGGCCTCTGCCTGGGCCTCCTTGTCGCCGACTACGAGCATGTACGGCGCCTTCTGCACCTGGGCGTCGCGGATCTTGGCCTGCATGCGCTCGTTTCGGCTGTCAACTTCATTCCGGATGCCAGCCTGCGCAAGCTCGGCCGCGACCTTGTTCGCATACTCCTGATGCCGGTCCGCTATCGGGATCACGACCGCTTGCACCGGCGCGAGCCACAGGGGGAACGCGCCGGCGAAGTGCTCGATCATAACGCCGAGGAAGCGCTCAAGGCTTCCCAGCATGGCGCGGTGCACGACCACCGGCCGCTGGCGCGTGCCGTCCTCCGCGTTGTACTCCAGGTCAAAGCGCTCCGCCAGGTTGTAGTCGAGCTGCACTGTACTCAGCTGCCACGGTCTGCCGATGGCGTCGTTGACGAAAAAGTCGATTTTGGGGCCGTAGAACGCGCCCTCGCCCGGCTTCGGCTCGAAGCGTATTCCCTGTTTCGTCAGTGCGGACGCCAGCGCGCCTTCAGCCCGATCCCAGAGATCGTCGCTGCCGATGCGCTTGTCCGGGCGGAGCGATAGCGCAACATTGATGTCCTTGAACCCGAATATGTTGAAGGTCTCATTGACCATAGCGATGAACGAGTTAATTTCCTGTTCGATCTGGTCCTGGCGGCAGAAGATGTGGGCGTCATCCTGGGAGAACGTGCGGACGCGCGTCAGGCCGTGCGTGACGCCTGAGCGCTCGTAGCGGTGCAGGCGTCCGAAATCTGCGTACCTTATCGGCAGCTCACGATACGAGTGCGGGGAAGAGCCGAACAGCACCGCCGCGGCCGGGCAGTTCATGGGCTTGAGGCCCATCTCCTTCTCGTCCACGTACGAAAAGTACATGTTGTCCTTGTAGTTCGCGTAGTGGCCGGACCGCTTCCACAGCTCCGTATCGAACATCTGGGGTGTGATGACTTCCTGGTAACCGTAGCGCTTGTACAGGTCGCGCACGTACGTAACGTGGCCGTTGTACAGCGTTGCGCCCTTCGGGAGGAAGAATGGGCTGGACGGCGCGATGGGATTGAAGAAGAAGAGGCCAAGCTCAACCCCTAGCTTCCGGTGGTCGCGGCGCTCGGCCTCGGCTACCCGCTTCAGATGCGCCTCAAGCTCCTCGCCCGACTCGTAGGCCGTGCCGTAGACGCGCTGGAGCATTGGCCGCTTCTCGTCGCCGCGCCAGTACGCGCCCGCCACGTTGAGCAGCTTGAAGGCAGGTATCTTGCCCGTGGACTCAATGTGAGGACCCGCGCACAGGTCCTCGAACCTCCCGTGCGTGTACGTCGAGATCGTCTCGCCTTCCGGAAGGTCGTTTATGATCTCGGTTTTCAGCGGCTGGTCCTTCACCAGCTTGAGCGCCTCAGCGCGCGGGTATTCCTTGTAGACGAACCTGAAGTCCTTCTTCATGACCTCGCGCATCGCCGCCTCGATCTTCTCGAAGTCGGCCTGCGCGATCGGCGTGTCCATCAGGAAATCGTAGTAGAAGCCGTCGTCCGTCGGCGGGCCGATGCCCAGCTTCACGTTGGGGTACATGCTTGTGACGACGTCCGCCATTATGTGGGACGTGGAGTGCCTGATACGCTTTCGCAGCTCTGCGAGGTCTTGTGACATTGGAGTTCCTCATTTGGTGCGCGTAGACGATTGCGCAGGTAATTTTACACGCAATGCGGCCACGGCGGGTAAGTTTGTGTGACAGGGACGGGACGCAGAATAGCCTTCCGCCGGGCGAATGCCCGCTACACGGAAGGCGTGGTAGTCAACGTGAGGCTGGTTATGGGGGCTACGGGCAGCATGGTAACCTGGGTGTAGTGTGTCAACTATTGCGATTTTATCGATGCACAACATGCTGGTCAAGACGAAACGGCGGTTTGTGTCTTTGCTCAGTGATATTGTCAGTAGGTAACTGCTCAGTGAATATGTCAGCCCATGAGAGGACTACATTTGACCGAGCGAGAAGCGAAGAGAGCACAGATACTGAACCTTGTTCTGGAGGGGCGTTGCGAGGCAAGTAAGGCCGCTGAGCTGATGGGTGTCAGCGAG
>VGZY01000086.1 GCA_016872355.1 SAR202 cluster bacterium
ACGCCCCTCCAGAACAAGGTTCAGTATCTGTGCTCTCTTCGCTTCTCGCTCGGTCAAATGTAGTCCTCTCATGGACTGACATATTCACTGAGCAGTTACCTACTGACAATATCACTGAGCAAAGACACAGTATCCTCTTACGTCCTTGACACCCGCCTATTCCCGCAATTATGATTTGATAGTTACGAACAACCTATCGACCAGCGACGATCAGGATTAGTACGCCGCAAGCGAGACTCAGAGAGCCGGGCAAGGTGCGAGCCGGTGTCAGCGCAGCAGCCGAATGGACCTGGGAGCTTCCGCCTGAATTCCCGCACGCCGGGATGTAGGCGCGGACGGAATGGACGCCGTTACCATCGTCCTGAGCCTGGGGCTTCGAGCCCCGCGCTGAAAAGAGGCCTCGCGGGCCAGCTGCCGCGCGGCGAACCAGGGTGGCACCACGGAAAGACCCGTCCCTTCATCGGACGGGTCTTTTATTTTTTGTCTCGGAGGCGGCGACATGGACACGGCGAAGAAGGCGGCAATGGGCATCGGCTCGGCGGCGGGCAAGCCCGCGAGGAAGAAGCGCGTCCTGAGCGGCATACAGCCCTCGGGCGATATCCACCTGGGCAACTACCTGGGCGCCATCAAGGGCTGGGTGCAGCGCCAGGCGGAGAAGGAGAACTTCTTCTGCATCGTGGACATGCACGCGATCACCGTCCCCCAGGACCCGAAGGACCTCCGCGACCGCACGCGCTCCCTCGCGGCCATCTACTTCGCCTCCGGGCTGGACCCGGCCAAGTGCACCGTCTTCATCCAGAGCCACGTCACCGCCCACGCGGAGGCGTGCTGGCTCCTGAACTGCATCACGCCCGTCGGCTGGCTGGAGCGCATGACCCAGTTCAAGGACAAGTCCGCCAAGCAGGAGAGCGTCATGGCCGGCCTGCTGGACTACCCAGTCCTCATGGCGGGCGATATTCTCCTGTACAGCGCGGACGAGGTGCCCGTCGGCGACGACCAGAAGCAGCACGTGGAGCTGACGCGCGACATCGCCGAGAAGTTCAACCGCACCTTCGGAGACACGTTCGTCATCCCGCAGCCGGTCATCCCTGAGGTAGGCGCGCGCATCATGGGCCTCAACGACCCCACGGCCAAGATGTCCAAGAGCTTCGCCCACATCCGCGGCCACGCCGTGCGCCTGCTGGACGATCCCAAAGAGATCGAGTACGCCTTCAAGCGCGCCGTCACCGACCCGGGCAACGAGATAAGGTTCTCCGACGACCCCGCGAAGGCGGGCGTGAACAACCTCCTGGGCATGTACAAGGTCGTCACCGGCAAGACGAAGGAGCAGGTGGAGGCCGACTTCGCCGGCGCCCGCGGCTACGGCGACCTCAAAAAGGCGGTAGCCGAGGTAGTCATCAACGAGCTCCGCCCCATCCAGGAGCGCTACAAGCAGCTCATGAGCGACATCGCCGTCCTCGACGAGCTCCTGGCCAAGGGCGCCGAGCAGGCCTCGGCAGTCGCCGAGCCCAAGGTCACGGAAATGAAAGAGCGGGTAGGCTTCATCCTCCCGCGCAAAGAGCGGCAGCTGTATTGAGGGTGCTGGGTGCTAGGTGCTGGGTGCTGGTTTTCGGATCGAACCCAGAACCCAGAACCCAGCACCCAGAACCCAGCACCCAGAACCCAGCACCCAGAACCCAGCACCCCATATCCCAATTCGCTATTCCCAAAAGGCTTCCCATGTACCACCCATCGCTACAAGAGGTCGAAAAGCTCTCCGGGCAGGGCAACCTCGTCCCCGTCTACCGGGAGATCAACGCGGACCTGGAGACGCCCGTCTCGGCGTACCTGAAAGTCGCCAGGCCGCCGTACTCGTTCCTGCTGGAGTCCGTCGAGGGCGGCGAACGCACCGCGCGCTACAGCTTCATCGGCACCGACCCGCAGCACGTCGTCCGCACCGGCCCGGGCACCGAGCTCGGCGAGATCGACCCGCTCGTCCCGGTCCAGCAGCTGCTCGCCAAGTACCGCATGGTGCAGGCGCCGGACCAGCCCCGCTTCAACGGCGGCATGGTCGGCTACCTATCCTACGACGCAGTCCGCTACTTCGAGAGCCTGCCCTCGCCGTCGGCGGACTCGCTCAAGGTGCCGGAGTCCGTCTTCATGCTCACGACGACGTTCCTGATCTTCGACCACGTCAAGTACAAGATACGCGTCGTCAGCCACGCCCACATCAACGGCGACGTCCGGAAGGCGTACAACGACGCCACGAAGCGCATCGACGACATCATCTCCCGCCTCAGCGGCCCGGTGAAGCCGCCGCAGAACGGCCGTATCGCGCCCAACGACACGCCCGCGATCACCCACAACATGACCCGCGAGCGCTACGACGAGATCGTGAAGAAGACGAAGGAGTACATCCTGGCGGGAGACATCATCCAGGCCGTGCTGTCGCAGCGCCTGCGCCGCCCCACGACCGCGCACCCGTTCAACATCTACCGCGCGCTCCGGGCCATCAACCCGTCGCCGTACATGTACTACCTCCAGCTCGACGACTTCCAGATCGTCGGCGCCTCCCCGGAGATGCTCGTGCAGGTGGACAGGGGCACCGTCGCCACGCGCCCCATCGCCGGCACCCGCCCTCGCGGCAAGACGCAGGAGCAGGACCTCCAGAACGAGAAAGACCTCCTGGCCGACGAGAAGGAGCGCGCCGAGCACATCATGCTCGTCGACCTCGGCCGGAACGACGTCGGGCGCGTCTGCCGCCCCGGCACCGTCAAGGTCACCGACCTCATGGTCATCGAGCGCTACTCCCACGTCATGCACATCGTCTCCCACGTCACCGGCAAGCTCCGCGACGAGTGCACGGCCTACGACGCCCTCCGCGCCTGCTTCCCGGCGGGCACGCTATCCGGCGCGCCCAAGATCCGCGCAATGGAGATCATCGCTGAGTTCGAGCCCGAGAAGCGCGGCCCCTACGGAGGCGCAGTCGGCTACTTCGACTTCACCGGCAACATGGACACCGCCATCACAATAAGGACGATGGTGGTAAAGGACGGCGTCGCCCACGTCCAGGCCGGCGGCGGCATCGTCTTCGACAGCGTCCCCCAAACCGAGTACGAGGAAACCCTCCACAAAGCCTCCGCCCAGCTCCGCGCAATTGAGCAGGCGGAAAGGGACGCGGACTAGAGAATAGTGAATTTAGAATAGTGAATAGTGAGTTGAAGAGCGGGGGAGAATAAGTGCGTGAGAAAACTGAGCCGTCTGGAGCACGACCTTCTCTCAAGCTTTGTTACCGACATGGAGTCTCTCTACTTACTGCACGCGGATGCGAGAAGGGACCTGCGGACTTCAACGCAAGACATAGTAGACGCGCTTCTTCTGCTTGTAAGGCTTGGATTTGCCCGGGCTTACTTTATAGGCGATTACTCACGCGGGTATGAGCGACGGATGGAAGTTAGTAAAGAGGAGCTGCTGAATCACCTCAGTGGTTACGAAGACGAATACCTGCTGTACCCTCGTGAGGGAAAGGTAGGGGAGTACCACTTTGCAGTTACAGACGAAGGACGCGTCGAGGAGGCAAAGGAACAGTACGATGCGTACTACCCCGCGCAGCCGAATCTGGACGGACAAGTTGGGATAGAACAAGCCGAAAGGGACGCGGACTGATGGACTCAGCTCGACCTGCCGCCGACTTCGAAAAAGTATACGTCTATGGCGACGACGGCCAGGTCTGGATCACCTCGTGGCATCCCGGCAGTCTTCCGCCGCCGGACGGCCGCCGCCACGGCTCCGCCGGCATCTGCATAGACCCGGCGGGCCAGGTGATCGTAATCAGCATGAACGGCACCCGCTGGGAGCTCCCCGGCGGCAGGCCCGAAGGCAACGAGGACTGGCGCGAGACGCTCGTCCGGGAGATGCTCGAAGAAGGGTGCGCCACCGTCAACGACGCCACCCTCCTCGGATACAGCAGAGGTGAGTGCATTGAGGGACACGAAAAGGGACTCATCCTGATCCGCTCCCTCTGGCGCGCCGAGGTAACCGCGCACCCCTGGGATCCAAAATACGAAGTGCTACACCGCCTGCTCCTCCCGCCGGACCAGGCCATGGCAAAGCTAACCCTCGCCAAAGGCCGGCGCCCAATAGTCGTCAGGTGGTTCCAGGAAGCGCTAGCGGTACAAAAGTAATCTAAGTTAGTGACACTGGCAGTGATCGGGCCGTCGGCCCGATGTCTTGGGAGTCTGAGGGCGAAGCCCTCAGGGATTCCGGGGTTTGCAAAGGGGCGAAGCCCCTTGCTGGGGTCTGGGGCGAAGCCCCAGGGCTTTTCTCTTATTCCCCCTTCCCTCCCAGGGAAGGGGGCCAGGGGGTTAGGTCGGGGCGGTGACCGGCCCTACAGTCGACGCTCTCACCGCCGGGGATGGTCCGATGACCTCCCCAACAGGCAAGCTGATCTTGCCGGGCGACACGCCGACGCGCCGGCGCTTCGCCCCAATCGACACGGAGGACGCCGATTCCAAGGAGACGACAATGATACTCTTGCTCGATAACTACGACAGCTTCACCTACAACCTCTACCAGTACATGTCCGAGCTCGGCGCGGACGTCAAGGTCATCCGCAACGACCAGACCACCGTGGAGGACATCGACGCCATGGCGCCGGAGAAGATCGTCATCTCCCCCGGCCCGTGCTCGCCCGCGCAGGCCGGCATCTCCAACGACGTCATCCGCCACTTCGGCGGCAAGGTACCCATCCTCGGCGTATGCCTCGGCCACCAGTGCATCGGCTTCAGCATGGGCGGCACCGTCGGCTACGCAGGAGAGATCATGCACGGCAAGACCTCCATGATCCACCACGATGGCAAGGGCGTGTTCAAGGGCCTCCCGAACCCGTTCGAGGCCATCCGCTACCACTCCCTCGCCATCTACAGGGAAGACCTCCCCGCAGACCTCGAGGTGACCGCGTGGACGGACAAGGGTATCATTATGGGCGTTCGGCACAAGACCCTCCCCATCGAGGGCATCCAGTTCCACCCCGAGTCGATCATGACCAAGAGCGGCAAGGACCTCTTGAAGAACTTCCTCACTGGGGGCGTATCACAATGATTCGCGAATCCATCGAACTCCTCGTTGGGGGAAAATCGCTCACCACCGAGCAGGCAGCGGCGACGATGAATGAGATCATGTCCGGCGAGGCCACGCCGTCGCAGCTCGGCGCGTTCCTCACAGCGCTCCGCATGAAGGGCGAGACGCCGGAGGAGATCGCCGGTATGGCGAAGGTCATGCGCGAAAAGTCGCTCAAGGTCAACCCGAACGGCCCCGTCATCGATAACTGCGGCACAGGCGGCGACGGCTCCGGCGCGTTCAACGTCTCCACAACGGCGACGTTTGTGCTCGCGGGCGCGGGCGTGCGCGTCGCCAAGCACGGCAACCGCGCCATGTCCGGCGCGAGCGGCAGCGCCGACCTGTACGAGGCGCTGGGCGTCAAGATCGCTCTCACACCGGAGAACGTCGAAAAGTGCCTTAACCAGGTAGGCGTCGCCTTCATGTTCGCCCAGGCCTTCCACCCCGCGATGAAGCACGTCGGCCCCACGCGCAAGGAGATCGGCATCCGCACCGTCTTCAACATCCTGGGGCCGCTCACTAACCCCGCGGGGGCGCGGTCGCAGTTCATGGGCTGCGCGAACATCCCGCTCGCGGAGAAGATCATCAAGGTCTTTGAAATCCTCGGCGCGGACCACATCATCCTCGCTCACGGAGCGGACGGCGTGGACAAGGTCTCGCTGGGGGATATAACCCATTTCTGGGAGCTCAAGGGCGGCAAGATCACGGAGTACCAGACCACCCCGGAAGAGCTCGGCTTCAAGCGCGTCAAGCTTGCCGACCTTAAAGTGAAGAGCGCGGCCGAAAGCGCTGAGCTGGCCCGCGGCGTCCTCGCTGGCAGGCCCGGCCCCGCGCGCGACATGGTGGTGGTCAACGCCGCCGCCGCATTCGTCGCCTCCGATCGCGCAAGAACGCTCAAGGAGGGCATCGCAATGGCCCAGAAGTCCATAGACAGCGGCGCGGCGCAAAAGAAGATGGAGGAGCTGGCGAAGCTCAGCCAAACCCTGGCGTAGGGAGGAACAGATGCAGAAGGTCCGTTATACCGTCGTCCTTGAATGGGACCACGAGGAAAAGGTGTACGTGGCAAGCGTCCCGGCGTTGACGATTGCGACACAGGGCAAAACACGAACAGAAGCAATGAGGATGGTCAGGGAAGCCATTGCGCTTACCGTCGAAGGCCTAAAGGCCAACGGCCTGCCTGTCCCGACTGGCGATGGCGATAAGATAAGACGCGTAGAGGTGGCGGTATAGTACGTTTACCTCGCATCTCCGGCAAAGAAATGGTCCGTGCGTTGCAGCGGGCCGGATTCAGGATTGACCGGGTCAGCGGGAGCCATCACTTTCTCGTGCATGAATCCGGGCGGGCGCGTTATGCAATCGTACCTGTGCACGCTGGACAGATGCTCTCTCCGAAGGTCATACACGCGATATTGGAATCTACACAACTAACTAAAGAAGAGTTGATAGACCTTTTGTGAACCCACTCCACCCCAAGGCCGTCATATTCGACTTCGACTACACGCTCGCGGACTCCACCGCGCCGGCGTACGACTGCGCCGGCCACGCGCTCACCGCGATGGGCCTGCAGACGCCGCCGAAAGCCGTGGTGGCGACGACGATCGGCCTGTCGCTCACGGAGGCGTTCCACCGCATGTTCCCGAAAGAGGACCGTGCGCTCGCGGCGGAGTACTACCGCCTGTTCATCAAGCGCGCGGACGAGGTGATGGTGGACGGCACGGTCCTCTTCGACTGGACGCCGCGCGCGATATCGGCCCTCCACGCGCACGGAATGCCCCTCGGCATCGTCTCCACGAAGGGCCGCTTCCGCATCGAGGCGATCCTCGGCCGCGAGCGGCTGCTGGACAGGTTCGAGACCATCGTCGGAGGCGAGGACGTCCCGGCCTTCAAGCCCGACCCGCACGGCCTTCTCGCCGCTCTTCGGCGCCTGGATGTCCCGAAGGGCGAGGCGCTCTACGTCGGCGACAGCCTCACATACGCGGAGACCGCCAAACGCGCGAGGGTGCCGTTCATGGCCGTCCTCTCCGGCACAACAAAGCGCGACGAGTTCAACGGCTACCCGGTAGTAGAAATCATCCCCAGCGTCGCGGAGCTGCCGGCGCGCCTGGGGTGGTGAAACAGGTGTTGCGTCGACCTGTAGCCCGCGCGATTCATCGCGCCTGTCTTGTTCGCCAATGTAGCCTGAGGACAACCCGGGTCCCGATGCATCGGGGCAGGCTACAGAGAACCGGGGCATATTAACCAGGACACAACCATGATCGAACCCAATACGCCCGATATCCTCAAAAAGATCGTCGAGGTCAAGGCCCGCGAGGTCGCCCGCCTCAAGGTGGAGAAGCCGCTGCGCAATCTGGAGAAGCGAATGGAGAGCCAGACTCGGCCCCTTAACCTGGCCGGGTGCCTTATGGGCGACCGCGTCCGGGTCATCGCCGAGTGCAAGAAGGCCTCGCCCGCGAAGGGCCTCCTGCGGCCGGACTTCGATCCCACGGCCCTCGCGCAGGCTTACGTCGCCAACGGCGCGGCGGCAATATCGGTTCTCACCAACGTGGACCACTTCCAGGGGAGCATCGAGCACTTGGAGCAGGTCCACGCCGTAGCTTACACGAAGGGCGTGCCCGTCCTGCGCAAGGAGTTCATCTTCGACCCTTACCAGGTCTATGAGGCCCGCGCCCACGGGGCGGACGCGATGCTGCTGATCGTTGCGATGCTCTCGCCTAAGCAGCTCACGGACTTGCGCGGACTCTCGGAGCAGCTATGGATGCAGTGCCTCGTGGAAGTGCACGACGAAGAGGAGCTCAAGGTGGCGCTGGACATCGGAGCGGAGATCATAGGCATCAACAACCGGGACCTGCGCACCTTCAAGACAGACCTCGCCGTCACCGAGCGCCTCGCGCCGAAGGTCCCATTCGGCAAGATCGTCGTCAGCGAGAGCGGCATAAACAGCCGTGCGGACGTCGAGCGGGTAGGGAAGGCCGGCGCCCATGCGATCCTCGTCGGCGAGGCATTAGTGACTGCTAAAGACCCCGGCGCGAAGCTGAAGGAGCTTGCATGACCCGCTTCAAGATCTGCGGCCTGCGGGACCTCGACAACACCCTCGTAGCGGCACAGTCCGGCGCGGACTTCATCGGCTTTAACTTTGTCCCCGGCGCGAAGCGGGCCATACCGCCCGAGCTTGCGAAGTCCATCATAGACTCCCTGCGCGCCCGCGTGACCGGCCCGATGCCCAACCTCGTCGGCCTCTTTGCCAACCAGCCCATTGAGGACGTTAACCGCATCCTGAAGCAGTGCGGCCTCGACTACGCACAGCTCTGCGGAGACGAGTCGCCTGCCTATTGGGCGCGTGTCGAGGCGAAGATAGTCCGGCAGGTTAAGGTCAAGGAGCACCCGACCGTCGCCGAAGCGGTCTCGGAAACGATGGAGGTCGTGGGCCATGTTGCCGGCAAGGGCCATATCCCGTTGCTGGACAAGTACGAGACGGGCGCGCTCGGCGGTACCGGCCGCACCTTCGACTGGGATATCGCCCGAGAGGTGGCGAAGCGTTACGAGATCATGCTCGCCGGCGGCATCACGCCGGAGAACGTCAGCGAGGCCATCCACCGTGTCGGCCCCTGGGCCGTGGACGTATCCAGCGGCGTTGAGACCGACGGCGCAAAGGACCCCAGGAAGATCGAAGCCTTCGCGGCGATGGTGAAGGGGACGGACCTACGGCAGCCCCTGTAGCTCAATTGCCCGCACCACGCGCTCGACGGCGATGTTGAACGCCGCCTCGCGGTAGGAGACGCGGTCCAGCTTGGCGCGCACGTATACGTTCTTGTAGGCCTTCAGCAGCACCTCTTCAAGCTCAGAGTTCACCCGGCCCAGGTCCCAAGGGAATCGCTGCACGTTCTGCGCCCATTCGAAGTAGGAGACCGTCACGCCGCCCGCGTTGACCAGCAGGTCGGGCACGCAAAGGACGCCCCTGTCCTTCAGGATGGCGTCCGCCGCGGGCGTCACCGGGTGGTTGGCCGCCTCAACGATTATCTTCGCGCGCACGTTCGCTGCGTTGCCGCGGTTGATGACGCCTCCCAGGGCGGCGGGCACCAGGATGTCGCACGGGAGCTCAAGAAGCTCCTTGTTGCCGATGTGGTCGGCGTCTGCGAACCCTGCCACGGACCCGGTCTGGGAGACGTGCTTCGAGAGCGCGTCGATATCGAGGCCGTTCTCGTTGAGGACGCCGCCCTTTACGTCTGTAACGGCAACAATCTTTGCGCCCATTGGGTACAGGAACTTCGCTGCCCATGAGCCCACGTTGCCGAAGCCCTGAATCGCGACGGTTGCGCCGCGCAGGGGCTTTCCCATATCCTTCGCCAGCTCGGCGGTGATGATCGCAACTCCGCGCCCGGTTGCCTGCTCGCGGCCCAGCGAGCCGCCCAGCTCCACGGGCTTGCCGGTGACGACGCCCGGGCTGTAGCCGTGCGCCTTGGCGTACTCGGACATCATCCACGCCATCGTCTGAGCGTTGGTCCCCATATCCGGCGCGGGGATGTCGCGGTCCGGGCCTATGATGTAGCTAATCGCCCGGGTGAACCCCTGCGTCAGCTTCTGCAGCTCTCTCGCGCTCATTGTGCTTGGGTCGCACTGCACGCCGCCCTTCGCGCCGCCGAAGGGTATCCCCACGACGGCCGTCTTGTACGTCATGAGCGCCGCCAGCGCCTTCACCTCGTCCACGTCGGCTTCCGGGTGGTACCGGATGCCGCCTTTGTAAGGCCCGCGCGAGGAGTTGTGCTGCACGCGGTAGCCGATGAACACCTTGATCTTGCCGTTATCCATCCGCACAGGCACCTCCACGCGGACCTCACGGTCCGGCGTGCGGACGATGTCACGGACTTCGTCGCTGACCTTCAGGCGGTCGCAGGCGCGGTCGAACTCGTACGTGACAGCCTCGAAGGGGGTCATTTCTTTTACGATGGGCATTGCTCAACCTTCTCCGGAAGGGTTTGCTCCGACCCGTCCCGATTGCCGGAGCGGGCGACAATAACGGCGTGTGCTATCAACTACGCGGAGTGTAGTTGCGGATTCAGAACAGTGTCAAGCAACGCCGGGGCGAGCTCCCGCCGAAACAGAGTCACTAACATTCGAAGGCTGTCAGCTTCGCAGATAATGGCTAGTCAGCGAACGGGGGGCTTCGAGCAAGTCCTGAGGAGTCCCTTCGAAAACCACCTTTCCGCCTTTGTTACCGCCCTCCGGTCCCATATCGATTATCCAGTCCGCATTCTTGATGATGTCCATGTTGTGTTCAATGACCACAACCGTGTTCCCCGCGTCCACCAGGCGGTTCATGATCGCGAGCAGGTGGCCGATGTCCGACATGTGGAGGCCCGTGGTGGGCTCGTCCATTACGTAGAGCGTTCCCTTCTTGTGCAGCTCGCCGGCCAGCTTGATTCGCTGGCACTCGCCGCCGGATAACGTGCTCAGCGGCTGGCCCAGCTTGATATAGTCCAGCCCAACGTCGCTCATCGCCTGAAGTCGCCGGGTTACTTCCTTGACCTTGAAGAATCCCAGCGCATCCTGCACCGGCATCCCCAGAACGTCAGAGATAGACTTGCCATCAAGTTTGAAGGCCAGCACTTCGTCCTTGAAACGCTTCCCGCCGCAGGTCTCGCACGGCGTCTTCACCTCGTCCAGGTAGGAAAGGGTTGTATAGATTACCCCGAGCCCCTGGCAGGTCTCGCAGGCGCCCTTGGAGTTGAAGCTGAAGAGGGAAGGGCTGACCTTGTTTGCAGAGGCGGATGCCTTGCGAATGTCGTCCATAATGCCGGTGTAGGTGGCCGGGTTCGACCTGCTTGAGACGCCTACGGACGACTGGTCGATCACTATGGCGTCCGGCTGCTGCGGAAGGAAGGAGTAATAAACAAGCGAGCTCTTGCCTGAACCGGCGACGCCGGTGATGACGCTGAGCACGCCCATCGGAATGTCCACGCTCACATTTTGTAGGTTGTTGGCGCGCGCGTCGACAATCGAGAATTTGCCCTTCGCCGTTCGGAAGTTGGGCTTGATGGCCATGGACGCGCTCATGTGCTTTCCGGTCGGCGTGTTGGCCTTCAGCAACCCCGCGACGTCACCCTGGTAGAACACCTCGCCGCCGCGGCTACCGGCGTGCGGACCCACGTCCACCACGTGGTCTGCCTCGCGGATAACTGCCGGATCGTGCTCCACAACCAGCACGGTATTCCCCTTGTCCCGCAGCTTGCGGAGCAGGTCGTTCAGCCGGTGCACGTCTCGGGGATGCAGGCCGATGCTGGGCTCGTCGAAGATGTACAGCACGTCCACCAGGCTGCTTCCGAGGTGCTTCACCATCTTGATGCGCTGGGACTCTCCGCCGGACAGAGTGTCCGTGGGCCGGTCCAGGCTGATGTACTCCAGCCCGATGTCGATCATGTGCTGCAGGCGCTCGGTCAGGTTCTCCACCATCGGCGCTGCGACCGGGTCCGTTATCTTGCGGACCACCTCAATCAGCTCGTCCACCTCCATTGCCGCCATTTCGGCGATATTCAGACCGTTTATCTTGCACGAAAGCGCCGCATGGTTGAGTCGGGTCCCTTTGCAGAGCGAGCACGGCCCGAAGACCATGTACTGTTCCACTGACTTCTGAGTGCGCTCCGAGTATGTTTTCACGTCGCCGGTGATGTACTTGCGGCTGAACTTGTCGATGATCCCTTCGAAAGTCAGATTGATGGGCTTGCCGGCCATGTCCAACTTCACCTTGTAAGGCTTGCTGTGCAACAACAGGTCCATCTCTTTCGGGGAGTAGTCGGAGAGCTTCTTGTCGTTTTCGAAAAGCCCGGACTTCGCCAGGACGCTCCACCCCCAACTATCGACGGCGTATTCAGAATAGAGAATTGCGCCCTGGTTGATTGATTTCGACGTGTCGAGGAATTTGTTCAGGTCCACGTCTATCTTCCGCCCGATGCCGTTGCAGTTTGGGCACATGCCGCCTGCGACGGAGAATTCGCGCTTCTCGGACTTGCCGCCGTCCTTCTCCACAGTAATTTGCCCCACGGCCTGGACCGACGGGACGTTGAACGAAAACGCGTTTGCGGGGCCGACGTATGGGCGGCCGACGCGGGAGTAGAGCAGGCGGAGGACGGAGTAGATGTCCGTGATTGTGCCGACCGTTGAGTGCGACCCGCCTCCCAGGCGCTTCTGGTCAACCACTATGGCCATGCTCAGGTTCTCGATTGCGTCGGCCTGAGGCTGGGCGTAGCGCGGCAGGAAGCTCTGGGCGAACGTGCTGAACGTATCATTGAGCTGCCGCCGTGCTTCGGCAGCGATGGTGTCAAATACGATGGACGACTTCCCCGAGCCGGACACGCCTGTAAAGATGGTGATCTTTCACTTCGGCACGCGCAGCGAGACATTCTTGAGGTTGTTCTCCCGGGCGCCGCGTATTTCGATATATTCCTGGGTCACCATGTTCTCCTGTTGAAACTGCGGTATTGAGCGGTGATGTTCTCTGTGGGCAGGCTTCTATACTGGCCGGACATGGTCAGACTGTCAAATATGCAGGCCCGTTGTGTCAAGGGACAGTGAATCTGTCAGTGTTTAGGGTGCAGTGATTTTGTCAGTACGGTTCGTTTCCATGGGTGGTCTGCAGCCGGCTTATGGGCGGTGGACTTAGCCGGATAGGGACTGAGTCCTCTCGCCCGAGGTTTCGGTTGAATTCCGGTGGGAGACTCCTGCGCTTCGGGTTTTGGCTGCTCACCGAGTGAAGATTGGGGATGAGAAAGGTC